>NZ_QNQN01000068.1:0-224630 GCF_004103285.1 Pseudoalteromonas sp. A757 | reverse complement strand
AGCGAACTACTGTGAATAAATACAGAAACACGTAGACAGTAGACAAGGCGAGGGGAAACCCTCGCTTTTTTCGTTTTTGCTTTGTTGAATAGATAATAGACCGGCAAAATGTCGGTATTTAACCTATTTAACATAACGTAAATTATAGGCTTATTTATACAGTATTGCATAACATGTATAGGTGTCACTATAATATGTCCAATACTAACCAATATCGGACTTATCATGATTTTACCATTGGTCGACACCTTAAAGCAGCTTAGGTATCAAATCGCCCACCTTGAAGATGATACGCTTGCGCATGAATATCCCGAGCTGAAAAAATTTTTGGCTCGCCATGGTAAATTATTACCAGTAGATAACGAGCTGCAGTTTTTATTTCAGTTTTTGTATGTTTACGGTCGTAAGTCTGAAGCAACTTTTAACCGCTTTCGTAATGAGCTTGAACGTTTTTATTTATGGTCATGGCTGGTTGCTGAGAAGTCAGTGTTTGAGCTTAAACGGGAAGATATCGAGGCGTATGTGGATTTTGTGGTTGAGCCTGATAAAGCATGGACGCAAACTTCTGTACAGTGGCGTTATAAACAAAACCAAGGTATCCGTCAGGTTAACGAAAATTGGCGGCCATTTGTTCTCAAAGAAAATGGCGCTAGCCAGCAAACGTTAGCCGCGATGTTTACCGCGCTGAATGTGTTTTACAAGTTCGCTATTTTAGAAGAAAAGTCGTTCGCTAATTTTGTTCCGGTAGTTAAAAAAAATAGCCCGTATTTAGTTGTTCAATCGCAAATCAATCTTCCTGATACGCTGAGTGATTTGCAATGGGAATATGTTTTTGGTGTAACTCGTGATTTAAGTGAACAGCAACCAGACCTTGAACGGAATCTCTTTGTATTAGCTTGTTTAAAGGGTTTGTATTTACGTATTTCAGAGCTGTCAGACCGTCCTCATTGGTCACCGGTAATGAGCCATTTTTGGCAGGATCAAGATGATTTTTGGTACCTAAGAATTATGGGTAAAGGCAATAAGCTAAGGGATGTAACGCTTAGCGAAGACTTTATCGGTTATTTAAAGCGTTACCGGCAGTACCGAGGATTAAGCGCCCTGCCTCGCGTTGATGAGCCCTACCCAATTGTTCATAAACTAAGGGGTCAAGGCGGTATGAACGTTCGTCAATTACGCCGTATTGTTCAGCAAAGTTTTGACTTAGCAGTGGCTAAACTAAAAGAAGATGGCTTTACGGAAGAATCAGAGCAACTCGAAGCCGCAACTTCACACTGGCTAAGACATACAGGTGCGACACATGATGCGCAGCACCGCCCGCTAAAACATCTATCTGAAGATTTAGGTCACGCCAAAATCGCAACAACAGATCAAATTTATATTCAAACCAATATTAAAGAACGCGCCAAATCGGGCTTAAAACGGAAGATTTAAATATAAGAAAAAGGACATTCGAGAACGTCCTTTTGAGTCTTCAAAGAATAAGTGCACTATGCTAAAACTCACTTACGCTTAAAACGAATAATCAATTCATGCATTTCTTTTGCTGTAGTTTCTAGATCTTTACTCTCTTGGTGTACTTTGTCTGCACTATCTAGACTGTTGTTCGCAAGCTGGGCAATATTCACTACTTGCTGATTTATGTCATCAGACACAGTCGCTTGTTGCTCAACCGAAGTTGCAATTTGCATCGACATGTCACTAATTTGAATAACAGCTTGAGTGATTTGTTGAAGCATATCAGTGCTTTGATTCAATTGCTCAATACCATGGAGCGATTCTTCTTGACCTTGCTGAGCAATATTTACAGACGCTTGTGTGCTGCTGGTTAGTTGTTCAATAATTGCATGGATCTCTTTTGTCGACTCTTGAGTGCGTTGTGCAAGATGCCTAACCTCATCAGCAACTACGGCAAACCCCCTACCTTGTTCGCCAGCTCGCGCAGCTTCAATTGCCGCATTTAGTGCTAGCAAATTTGTTTGCTCTGCGATTTGTTCGATAATTTGTGCGGCTGCAGCAATTTTATCAGTTTGTTTAGAGACGCCTTCAACAGAGTTGCGTATGTCGGCAATCGTGTTACTCAAATCACCAAAGGCAACTTTGGTTTTATTAGCGATTTTTTCAGTTTGAGAAGTCAAATCAAGGGAGTTTTGAGCATCTTTAGCACTCAGTTGCACACTGTTAGATACATCGTTGATGGTTGTTGTCATTTCGTTCATAGCAGTGGCAACAAGTTCTGTCTCAGTTTGCTGCTTTTGTAAATCAGCATAGGTGGCCCGCGCTTCTTTACTTGCTGTGTGGGCTCCTTTTGATACGTTCTGTGCAGCATGTTCAACACGGGTGAGAATTGTATCTAGGTGTGCCCTTTCACTTTTCAAGCGTACTTGGATTGACCCCATGGTGCCATCCCAAGTTGAGTAAACTTGCTCGGATATTTCATCGCAAAAGCTGTGTGACAGCTCAGATTCCAGACGTCTCAACTGTTCCTTATCGCGCCAAGTCGCATAGGCAGAATACGCGAGCATATTCGCCATTAACCAGAAAAATCCTGCAGACTCTGAGGCAAAATACCAAAGCGCAAGGGACGAAGCGATGTTAAATACTGGCCAAATCACACGTAATTTTGGAAGGCGGATACCGCTTCCCTTATTGGTATTAACGCTGGTGTAAAGTTGACTTGCTCGTTCAACCGTAGCCCTATCTGGGCAGCTTCTAACTGATTCGTAACCAATGATTTTGCCGTTTTCCGTTATTGGCGTTACATAAGCATCAACCCAATAGTGATCACCATTTTTACAGCGATTTTTTACGATCCCCATCCATGGTTTGCCTGTTTTAAGCTGCTTCCACATCGTGTGAAACGCTAGAGGTGGCATATCTGGATGTCGTACTATATTATGAGGTTGACCAACAAGCTCATCACGTGTAAAACCACTAACATCGATAAAAGCTTGATTGCAATCAACGATATTACCTTTTAGATCGGTGACAGAGATGAGTTTTACATCGCGAGAAAAGGTCTTTTCTCTTTGCGTTACTGGGTGGTTGGTTCTCATTAGACTAGTCCAAAACTAACAAAAAATTGATTTTCCCTTAAAGATTTTCAGGAAAATACGCCCTCAACCCCCGAATAGCAATAGAGACGGGGCTAATTAATGATAATTACAACTATAGTGTGAGTTAATTTTGGTCGCAAATTGATTTATGCCAGTTTAGATCGAAATTAGGCTTACTCCCGTATAGGCTTTCTTGTAAAATAACTCTATTAAAATGATAATCTAAGGAGCGTTAGGTGTCTCGCTTTTCAGCCATTACAGATAACCCCCATGAAGGCCGATTTAATTCCAAAACGGGTATTCTTATTACGAATTTAGGTAGCCCTGATGCACCAACGGCTAAAGCACTTAGAGTTTATCTAGCTGAGTTCCTCTCCGACCCCCGAATCGTTGAAATTCCAAGACTAATTTGGTTAATCATTTTGCATGGGATTATTCTACGTGTTCGTCCTAAAAAATCAGCCCATGCCTATCAATCAATTTGGACCGATGCAGGCTCTCCGTTGATTACCATTAGTCGAGCGCAAACTGATAAAATAGAAAAGCAACTACGAAGTGAAGGCTTTGAAGAGATAGAAGTTGAACTCGCGATGCGCTATGGTAACCCATCGATTGAATCTGGGCTTGAAAAGTTAAGAGAAAAAGGTGTTTCTCGCATTATCGTTGTGCCGCTATATCCTCAATACTCCAGCGCGACAACAGGCTCAACCTTTGATCAGATCTCCAAAGTGCTTAGGGGCTGGCGCTGGGTTCCCGAACTGCATTTTATTAATGGCTATCATAAACACCCCCTTTATATAGAGTCTTTAGCTAACTCCATTAGGGAGGACCTTAAGGCGAATGGTGAGCCAGATAAACTGGTTTTTTCATATCATGGTACACCAAAACTATTTCTAGATAGAGGCGATCCGTATCATTGTTTTTGTCAGCAAACGACTCGATTAGTTGTTGAAAAACTCAATCTTGATAAAGAAAAAGTGATGACAACCTTCCAAAGTCGTTTTGGCAAAGCAGAATGGTTGCAACCCTATACGGACAAAACACTTGAGAGCTTTCCGAGTCAAGGTATTAAAAACGTCGCAATATTAAGTCCGGCTTTTAGTGCAGATTGCTTGGAAACGTTAGAAGAGTTGGAAGTAGAAAACCGCGAGGTCTTTGAGTCTGCTGGCGGTGAAAAGTACCGCTATATTCCTGCGTTAAACGAGCGTGATGACCACATTAAAGCGATAACTGCTTTGATAAAGCCCCTATTGTAATAAAGGCTCAGTAGTAACCATACTTTTTAAGGTGTGATATCAAATCATCACACCTTACTTTTCAACAGCACTTTGTGTTTGCTCTGCAAAAGCATTTGTTGTTAATAACTCCAGACAAGCTTCAATCGGTTTCGCCGGACTGTAAAAGAACCCTTGAATGTGATGGCAGCCGAGCTCTCGCAGCTTTTCAAGTTGAGTGAATTGCTCAACCCCCTCTGCTATCACTCCAATCCCCAATTGATCACTCAGCTTTATAAGGCAGTCTATCATTACTTGTTTGTTGTAATCAGACATTAAGCTGTCAACAAAGCTTTTATCTATTTTTAGGTAATCGACCTGATTTTCTATTAAGTTACTTAATGACGAATAGCCAGTACAAAAATCATCAAGTGAAACTTTGACGCCATGTTCTCTTAGTTGGTTGAGCGTTTTCCATGTATAGCGATTCGTGGCAAGTGATTCAGTTACTTCAATGGTAATTGCTTCATACGGGATCTTGGCTTTTTCAATAGCACAGGTGATTAACTTCACCTGATTAATACTGGCTTTAAACTCGCTAACGGAACGATTAATAGAAATCCCTATATTTGTGAAACCAGCATGATGAATTTTTGCTAAGTCTTGACAGCTACGCTCAAGCACAAACTGTCCAACTAAATGGATAAGACCAAACTCTTCAGCAATAGGAATAAAAGTGCCGGGCGACACCATGCCGTATTCATCATCAAACCAACGCACTAGTGCTTCAAACTTTGTGATGTGATTTGTGTCAGCATTTACGATTGGCTGGTAGTATACAGTTAGCGATCTTTCTTTAAGTGCTTGTTTCAACTTGTCCTTAAGCTTTATTTTGTTTAAATAGGCGTTTTGAATTGCCGCATTGTGTAGGGCTACCTGCCCGCGCTCAGTTTTTTTCACACTGTTAAGTGCATGCGCCGCGTTTCTCAATAAATTTGCAGCGGTGATCCGTGAACCTGCTTCGAGTTGTGCAACTCCCGTCGAGCAAGTAACTTCAATGGTAATTTCATTAAATACATAAGGTTGAGAGAGTTTCTGTGAAAGCTTCTGGGCAACTTTAAGTGCACTTTCTACATCGCTATGAGTGAGCAATAGCGCAAATTCATCACCACCATACCTTGCGATAATATCATTTTGTCGAACGGCATTTTTTAATCGTTTTGCAACAGATATAAGTACCTTATCGCCAATCTCCGGGCCAAAAACATCGTTGACTTCTTTAAACCTATCCAAGCCAATAAAAAGTAGTGAGCAACTGGTATTGTTACTTCTAGAACCTGAGATCTGCTCTTCTAGGCGCTGCATAAAGCTGCGGCGATTTAAAAGTGCTGTTAGCGGCTCATGGTTGGCGTAAAAGGTGAGTTGGGACTCGTTACGCTTCCACTCAGTAATGTCTCTAAAAATGCCAACATAGTTAGCGATTTTACCATGCTCGTCTTTGACGACACTGAGCGTTAGCTCTTCAGGGTAAATTTGACCATTTTTACGACGATTATGGATCTCCCCTTTCCAATGACCAAGTGTACTCAACGACGCCCACATGGCTTCATAAAAAGATTTGTCTTGCTTACCAGAGGAAAGAACTGCAGGGTCTTGCCCTAACAATTCATAGCCTGTGTAGCCCGTTAAGCGCTCAAATGCACGATTCACCATAATAATTTTATTGTCATTGTTGGTGATCATAATCGCTTCAGTGGCATGCTCGAAGACAACATTGGTCAGCTCAAGCTGTTTATTAAGCGAAGAAATGTAACTAATATCTTGTATGGTTGCGGTGAAGATTACATCATCTATGTTTTGATCATCAGGCTCAACCTGTCCGATAATTCGCAGTAGACCATGATGTTCTGTCCGTGACGCTAACGAAACTTGTAAATCTATATTACGAACAGCACCTAACCTTACCTTTTCCAATGCAACTCTTAACCTTTCACTATCTTCTATCATGAGCTTATCAAGAAGTAACGATAATGAAGGTGAATCTGCTTGTGTTTTCAGCAAATGATTTAAATGAGAGGAAAAATAGTGTTTGTTTTGTTTAAGCTGCCAAGTCCAAGTACATAAATCTGCTATCTGCTCGCCTTTTGCAAGCTGTTTGAGCAAAATACCTTGTTTATTTAGCTCTAAGTTATGACTAAGCTCGGTTGAGATCAGGTGTCCTAGCTCTTGAAACCATAGTTTCTCTTCACGGCTAACATGTTGTTCCTTGTTAAATAAACAGACCATGATACCGATTGGAGTATGATCTAACGCTCTTAGCGTTACTCCTAAATATCCTTCTATACTGAGGACTCGAAGAATTTCATCCTCTTCATAAAGTTGTTGTAGGCCACTGGTAACACTGCAAACGCCATTACTTGCCTTCGCGTCAAAGCATGGCGTGCCTTCTAGGTCATAAATGATATTGTCGACTTCTTCACCATCCGCAAGGTACATCACGGTTTTTACACGTTTGTCGTTATCGATAAACTTACCCACAAAGCAGTGATCAGCATCAAAGCACTCGTACAATTGCTTTAAGGCAAATTGATAACGCTGGCTGGTGGATGTCATATTGTAAAAATGGCTAAACGATAAATTCATAGAAGTCTGTAGGGCCAATCCTAACCAAGAGCTGTGTTTAATAGATAATAATAGTTCATTAAACTACATAGAATATAAACTCAGATCAATAAATTTGCTTTGAGTGATGGTTGGTGGTCAGTGGTAAGAAGATAGCGTCAGTAGACGCCATCTTACTTTAGGGAGATTAGCCGGTAATTTGCGGTTGTACGTCAAGGCCGTAGCCAAACATAACCGCGAGCACTAGCACAGTTGCGGCAGCCAGCATAAGTTTAGCCATTAACGGCATGCAGAATTTAAACCAATGCGTATAAGGAACCCCTGCCATACCAAGGATCCCCATTAATACTGCATTAGTTGGTACTATCATATTGGAGAAACCATCACCAAATTGATAGGCCAGCACTGCAACTTGTCTTGGTACCCCAACTAAATCACCCACTGGAACCATCAATGGCATAGTGACATAAGCCTGACCAGAGCCCGATGGTATGAACATATTTAAAAGCGTTTGGATAATTAACATACCCACCGCCGAAATTTCCGCAGCTACATAAGAAAGTGGTGTAGAAAGGCCATGTACGATGGTGTGCAGGATTTGACCATCCTCAAGAATAAGTGCAATACCACGAGCTACACCAATAAGTACAGCGGTAGTAACAAGGTCAGAGACTCCTTCGATAAATCGATTTGCTGCTTCATCTGCTGAAAGTTTACCAAGGATTGAAATAACGACACCCCACGCGATAAATAAGCCACCTAGCTCGTATAGATACCATCCTTGAGTTGCAATCCCCCAAACCGCACACACGAGAGTCACAACGAAAGTCAGCAAAATAGTTCTATGACGACCATTAAGCTGTGGATAGCTAGGAGCTTCCTGACCCGCAAGTGGGCAAGGCACGCCTTTCATCATAGAATATTCGGGGTTTTGCTGTACCTTTTTTGAATAGTTCCATACATGATGAAATCCAATTAAGACAAATGGAATAAAAATCGCAAATCGTAACCAAATACCTGAATATACTGGGACTTCAGCGATTTGTTGGGCGATTAATACCGTAAATGGGTTAAATGCTGAGACACCGTAACCAATACCGTAGCCAGCGATAATCATGCCTACCGCGGTCATGGCATCTAATTTCATCGCTTTACAAAGTGCTACCAAAATAAGTACAAAAGGAATGTATTCTCCGGCAGTACCGATAGCGCTTGACGCGATTGCAAAACAGAACACAACCATAAAAATGAGTTTTTGCGGCTTATCACCATTTTTTTCAAGTAAGCGGCCAATTAGCGCATCAACAGTGCCTGTTGCGCGCGCAATAGCGAGTACACCGCCGACTATCATCACAAAGAAGATTACGTCTTGTGCAGCAGCAAAAGCACGAGGGATAGCTTTTAATAGATCCCAAGGAGTAAGACGAACGGACTCATCTGCGATATGGTAGGTACCAGCAAGTACAACTTGTCTACCTGAGTCTGTGGTTGCGGTATCAAAAAAACCTTGTGGAATAATCCAGGTCGACAGCAGTGCAATTAGCATCATACCTAGCAGCAAGACTAGCGTATGAGGAACTTTCAATGTTTTTGCCATGGAAAGTACAGCTCCAAATAAAGGTAACGATAAAAATTGCAACGCATCTTACCGATATTCGGAGCAAATTTCACTTTTTAATATCAGATTTCCAATTATGCTACATTGTGGTTAGCTAAAACGGCGTGCTCAACGCGGTTTCTACCATTGGCCTTGGCCTGATAAAGGCTACGATCTGCAAGTTTAAGCGCGTGATGCAAATCATCAGAACACAATGGCCAGTGAGAAATCCCAAGAGAAATCGTGATATGCCCCGCTTCATCAAATTGAGTTTCAGCAGTGCATGCACGTAAGCGCTCTGCAATGTTTCCCGCCTTATTGATATCTACATGAGGAAGAAACATTAAAAATTCCTCGCCTCCGCTTCGGCACAGATGATCTTGCTCGCGGGCATTGGTGCGCATTAATTCGGCGAGCTTTTGTATTACAATATCACCAACATCGTGACCATAGGTGTCGTTTACTTTCTTAAAGTGGTCTATATCAAGTGCAATAATGCTAAAAGGAATTCGTTGCTCATAGGCCGATTCAAGCCACTTCTCCATTCCGCGTCGGTTAAACAAATGTGTAAGCTGGTCTTGTTTCCGCTCATCATCGAAGCGTTGGATTTGTGCTCCTAAATTTTTTACACTACTTCGCATCGCTTGATATAACCATGTTGCTTCGTAGTACCACGTTGGTACATGTGGGAAGTCGATATTTCGGCCATCCTGAACTTGCTCCGAAAGCTTAGCCAGTCTCCATAAGGGCTTTGCTATGAATGAGCCGAGCCCTAGAACGCAAATGAGTAAAAACACGGTAAATGGCACTGTAGTTTTAAGTACGTGCTTCATGGTGTTTGAGAGATGCGACATGGTCACTTCCAGCGGGCGCTGTGCAACTACGCCCCAGTCGCTTGTAGGCACCAAAGCATAACCAGCAAGCATTGCAACTCCTTGAGTGTTGACGACTTGAGTCGAACCTGAGACTTTCTGAAGTAGTGATCCCACTACTTCATTGTCAGTGACATCCTGTCCTATGCGGTGATCGTCGTGATGATAGATAAGTTTGCCGTTTGGCCCTGTCACAAAAATATAGGTTTTATCTTGATGATGGTGGTTTGCAAGAAGCCGACCTAATATATTGTCTCCTTTTAGGTAAATGCCCGCTGCGATAAAGCCGGCAAAATTCCCTTTGTTATCAAACATTGGATGCGTTGGACTAACCATCAAATTGCCCGCAGGAGAGACAAAAGGTCCGACAATAAAAGGCGCCTGCTCACGCAATGGCGAAGTTTCGGCTTCATTTATAAGCGTTGTCCCAACGACCCCGAGTGAGCTGGGTTGAGCTCCTATGATTTCTCCTTGCGCATTGACCAAGACAATGGAATCAAAGCTATGAGTTCGAGTAAGCATTTGCTTAAGCTCGTTATTTATCAATTCCGGGCTATCCAAGTGTGAGACGATAGTTTCACCCGAGGCTTTTAACTGCATCAGAACCGACTGTAAGAAAAGATCGGTAACATCGGCTAACTTAGTTGCATAAGCGCGGTTTGCTTCTAGTGTATCCTTCACCATCACTTGTTTTTGCACTTGATAACTGGAAAATAATGCGTTAAATAACGAAGCTAGTACGCATAGTGTTGCAAGAATAAGTATTAGCTTTTTTAAGTCTAACCAATGTTTCGCTTTATTAATATGTGCCACTAAAAACTCTCTTTTAATGTACTTCCATGTCATTTTAGCTATTCACATTAGAGAAATAGTTAATCTATATCAAACTCTGGTCTGACCAATAACGAATAGCAATGCCCACATTTTTTGTGCCCGCATTATAACCAGATGGCTAGAAATATTTAGTTTTTTTAACAGATTATTGGTATTGTCGCTGTTCTCGGGTGTAAAATAATCTGAACATGAATACAGCGAAACACTAATGAAGAAAAAGACTACTAACCCACTCGTTGGTCACTTTACACTGGCAAGTCTCGCGCTTGCGGCAATCTGGATGTTTGTATCTGATAGAGATGCATTGCTTGTCCTCAACTCCTTGGTGTTAGTGTATATCGTATTTGCCTTAGCAAGGCGATTGATGAAGTCTACAAGTAAGAAGTCTACAAACAAAAAGTAACCTTTACTGTTTTGTATCAATTTGCTTAATAATGAGACCTACGTTGAGGCGAAAAAACTTGGTTAGTCGAACTAGATAGAAGATTTTTAACGCAGTTAGCGGCATGTTTGTTCCTCCACTTTGAGCAACTGTTAAGACAAATTGGTATTGATTACAGATTAACCTAGTTCAGTGCCAAGGATTGATCATTGACACTGAACAGTTAAAAAAATGGGTTATTTTCTAACTAACTTCATTAAGTTTTCTCCCTTACTATCAAGCTTATTGAGCGGTTTGAGCCCCATAATATGTGAAAGCGTTGGGTAAACCTCTAAATTGCTTGCTTGTGTTATCGTTAAGCCTGATTTAAAGGCTGGGCCATGTGCAACAAAGAATGCTGCCATATCGGGCGTTACTTCGTAACCATGAGTGCCATAATAGCTATGCTTACCTCGGCCCATAAATACGATTGGCGCTTTAGCTTGTAAAATAATATCACCTATTCGAGGTGATTCACCTCCATTGAGTTGTAACTTTTGCGCTTTAGTTAAAACATCATAACGGCCTTTAGCTTTTTCACGTAACTGCTTTATAAGCACTCCTTTTTCAAGAGATTTATTGCCTAGCGCATAAAGTGATACTCTCGTTCCGCTATTTTTTATCGTCCAATCTTCAGGTATATCTAGGTCTTCAAGTAGCACGGCTTTGCTAGGCTCTACGCTTGTCATACCGTGATCAGAAACGAGTACTAAGTTTACTTTGATTTTGTCCTTCTTTAGAGTCGCGATGAAATCACCAATTAAGCCGTCAATAAATTGTACAGCTTCTTTTGTTTTTTCATGATCTGGTCCATATCCATGGCCCATGGTATCTACTAGAGAAAAATAGCTGGCAACAAACAATGGCTTTTCGCTTTTCGGTAATTTTAGCCAATTATGAATTTCATTAAGGCGGTTTTTATAATCGGCTTGTTTTGAATAATGATAATAATAGTCTGGTGTCATACCATTGATTCTAGCGTCGGATTCAGGCCAAAAGTAGGCGGCAGATTTATACCCGTGCATTTTCACTAGGTTCCACAAAGGAATACCGCTAATCCATGAGCTATCCACTTTACCCATCCCCATTTTATAACACTCATCACGTTTTTTATCGCAAAAATAGTTATCAACAATACCATGATGGATTGGCTTTAAACCTGTTACGATTGATAAGTGGTTTGGAAAGGTTTTGGTCGGGTATTGAGGCCATAGCTTGGTCACACGAACGCCCTGTTTGGCAAGCTTTGCTATATTCTTTGCGTCGTGCTTTTCGATGTAATCCCATCTGAAACCATCTATAGAGATCAATATAGTTGTGGCGCGCTCAGCAAATGCAGCACAGCTAAAGATGGATAAAGTGAAAAGAAGGATTTTGAGCATGTATAAATTCCTATGTCATAAGAGTACCGCTGCAAAATTAAGAGGCTATGCAGCTTGTTCCGTGTGATTGCGGCCGCATTAAATCACAATGATTTGAAATTTATATTGATTTGCGGTCAGTGGATGACAATTATAGATATTCGGGGAAGGTTAACTTTCACTATGTTGAAGTAGAGCTTAATTAATACTTGATCTATGTCAAAGTGACCTTTATATTAAAGTTTCAATAATTACTGAAAGTTTAGAACGATGAACTTATCACCAAAAATAGAAAATTTTGTACTTCATTGCGGCGAAATGGGAAGCCGTTGGGGTTTCAATAGAACGATAGGACAAATGGTGGGCTTGTTGGTTATCAATGAAAAACCATTGACAGCGAACGAAATCGCCGATGCGTTAAAAATTTCACGCGGTAACGTGAGTATGGGAATTAAAGAGTTGCAATCTTGGCAACTTGTAAGAGTTCACCATGTTCCAGGAGATCGCAAGGAGTACTACTCTCCAAATGGGTCTATTTGGGATTTAGCTAACCGTGTTTTTGAAGAAAGAAGAAAAAGGGAAATTGACCCAACACTCACCTTACTTCGAGACCAAATCCTAGATAGCGCTAACTCACCAGAAGAAGTATATGCTCAACAGCAAATGCAATCCATTCATGACCTACTTGAAACTGTCACTAAATGGTCAGCCGAACTTCAACGCTTATCACCAGAGCAACTACAGTCGTTGATGAAACTCGGATCTTCAGTGAGCAAAGTAATAGATTTAAAGGATAAATTATTACGTAAGTCTTAAAGTGCGAGGTGCGTCATGCTTGATACGTTGTTATTGTCGCGAATACAGTTTGCGGCAAATATTAGTTTTCACATTCTCTTTCCCACAATAACCATCGCATTAGCTTGGTTTCTGGCGTTTTTTAAACTCAAGTATGACTTGACTGGCCACCCCGTTTGGTTGCGGGCCTATCGCTTTTGGGTCAAAATTTTTGCGTTATCTTTTGCCCTTGGAGTGGTTAGCGGCATTACTATGTCTTTCCAGTTCGGTACAAATTGGCCTGGATTTATGGAAAAAGTCGGCAATATTGCTGGTCCTTTACTAGGTTACGAAGTACTGACCGCATTTTTTATGGAAGCAACATTTCTGGGGATAATGCTGTTTGGAATGAAGCGTGTGCCACCTAAAATACATACTTTAGCTACTTTCCTTGTAGCCATTGGTACAACACTTTCAGCATTTTGGATCTTGTCTTTGAACAGTTGGATGCAAACCCCGACAGGCTTTGAGCTCAGAGACGGAATTGTGTACCCTACTGACTGGTTTGAAGTTATTTTCAACCCTTCATTCGGATATCGTTTCTTCCATATGTTACTGGCCAGTGCACTTACTGCTTCGTTCTTGATAGCCGGTGTCAGTGCATATCGAATGCTCAAAAATGATGAAAAACATGCACCTAAAAAAGCGCTAACAGTGGCTTTGACGGTCGCAGCGCTTCTTACTCCAATACAGGCTTTTGTCGGCGATTTACACGGCCTAAATACGCTAAAACATCAACCACAAAAAATTGCGGCAATGGAAGGAGTATGGGAAACAGAAAAAGGAGCACCGCTCTTACTCTTTGCGATTCCTAACGAGGAAGAAAGGCGCAATGATTTTGCGATAGGCATTCCTAATATGGCTAGCTTTATTCTTACCCACGACGTTAATGGTGAAATTAAAGGGCTTAACGAATTCAAAGGTGAACACCCACCAGTTAAGCCCGTCTTTTTCGGCTTTAGAATTATGGTTGGTATGGGAATGCTGATGATTTTGGTCGCGTTTGTTACCCGGTTTACGCTGTGGAAAAAAGGTGAGTTACCCAAGTGGCAACTAAAGGCTCTTGTAGCTATGACCTTTTCTGGCTGGATAGCAACTCTAGCGGGATGGTATGTCACCGAAATTGGCCGTCAGCCTTACATTGTTAGTGGAGTTTTGAGAGTTGAAGATGCTGTAACTACAATTGCCTCGGAAAACGTACTATTTACGCTGGTTGGCTATCTAACGATATACGCAATCTTATTGTACGCTTACATTCGCACTTTATTCCACACTGCCAGCAAGTCTGTAGAGGTGGAAGAATATGACATGAAGGAATTCGCTGAGGAGGTGACTCGTGTTTAATCCGGAATATCTATCCCTCATCTACGCAGGTTTGATGGCACTTGCTGTGCTTGTTTATGCAATATTAGATGGCTATGACCTTGGCGTTGGCATGATGATCCCACTGGATGATAAAGAAACAGCAGATACTATGATTGCCTCAATTGGTCCATTTTGGGATGCTAATGAAACTTGGCTAGTTTTGGCAGTAGGCCTTGCATTTATCGCATTTCCTCAAGCCCATAGCATGATTTTGCAGGCGCTTTACATTCCTGTTGTTTTCTTATTATTTGGCTTAATTATGCGTGGTGTTGCTTTTGATTTCAGAGCAAAAGCGCGAGTTAAACGCCAAAGACGGTGGGACAAAGTGTTTAAATTCGGGTCGTTACTTACTTCGTTTGCACAAGGATACATGCTGGGACTTTATGTCATAGGCTTTGATAATACACCGCTTGCTCATGCATTTGCAATCTTTAGCGGGATCGGTGTTGTTTGCGCGTATGGCTTGATTGGTTCAGCGTGGTTGATTATGAAGTGTGAAGGGAAACTACAGCAAGATGCAATCAGTTGGTGCAAAAAATTTGCGAGAGTTGCTTTTGTTGGTGTGTTGCTTGTTTCTATCATCAATCCAGTTATTAATGAATGGATCTACGAGCGGTGGTTTGACCTACCTATGGCTTTGGTAGTAATGCCTGCCCCAATCATCTGTTTGTCGCTTTTTGTAATCTTAGAGCTTGTGTTACAAAAGTTGCCAAAGTCACCTAATAGTGGTGCTTGGCTGCCATTCCTCATATCAGCGTTTATTTTTGTACTTTGTTTCTTCGGCTTAGTCTATAGTTTTTACCCGTTTGTGGTACCAGGCAAGCTGACCATCTTTGAAGCGGTTGCTGACGCATCAGCTCTCACCTTCTTATTATATGGCGTAGTGATTGTGGTGCCGACCTTAATTGCATACACGTTATTTTCGTACCGAGTCTTTTGGGGCAAGGTTCAACCCTTGTCCTACTATTGACACTTGCATACATTAGCCCAACCAAAAGGCAGCGAGTTGGAAGCTGCCTTTTTTATTATTCTAAAAACAAAGTTTGCTAAATTATATTTTGTTTAAGGCATTTTCAAGCCAAGTGTATAAAAAAGCCCGTTGCTAAAACGGGCTTGGTCGTTGTGTCGTGATCGTTAGATTTTTGGATAACCTATTCTGTCAGATAGATATCCAACGCTTGAGGCAAAGTAATAAGATCTATTCCAGTTCATCAAGGCCTTGTAATTGTCATAAGCAAGGTACATACGGCCATTGGCGTCATCTGGCATTACTAATGCCGCAGTGATATTCACTTGAGGTAAGTCAGTGCCGTCCATTCTACGAAGACCAAGCGCTTGCCACTCTTGTAGTGAACGCTCTGACTTACGCCATTCACTAAGCCACTCTTTGTGTGACTTGGTGCCACGCCTTAAAATGTAGCTAGTGTCAAAACCTTCTGGAAGCTGTACTTGGCGACCCCAAGTAAGATCATCGTTCCAGCCCACACTTTTTAGATAGTTTGCAATTGAAGCAAACGCATCTTCTTGTGTGGTCCAGATGTCCTTACGACCATCTTTGTTATAATCAACTGCGTAAGAAGTGAATGACGTTGGCATAAATTGAGTTTGCCCCATCGCTCCCGCCCAAGAGCCTTTAAAGTCATCTAGGCCGATGTGGCCGTCTCTTAAAATATCCAGTGCAGCCCATAGCTGTCTTTTATACAAAGCTTCTCGACGACCATCAAAAGCGAGCGTTACCAAAGCGCTAATAACCGGGTAACCACCTTGAATGCGGCCAAAGTTACTTTCAAGGCCCCATAGGGCAACAATGAAGCGCGCCTGCACACCATACTCTTTTGCTATCTTTTCTAAAGATTCTTGGTGTTCTTTATAAAGTTTGCGAGCTTGTTTTACCTTCCACTCAGGAACGCGCTTTGGTAAGTAAGTCTCTAATGTCTCGACAATTTCTGGTTGGGTTTTATCTGCCTTAATTACCTTTTCCTTAAATACTGCCGTAGCAAAAGCGTCCTCAACTAATTTTTGCGAGTAACCCTTTTCAATTGCTTCTTGTTTCAGATTATTAAGATACTCATCAAACTTGGCTTGAGTGTTGGCGAAAACTGATGTGGACAAACAAACTGAGGCTACTAATAGGGAAATTTTTTTTATCACGAATCTGTTACTCCATTTTGCTTTTTAAACTCATCTAGCAAACTTTCTGTGTGAGGGGGAAGCTGCAAGTAAAAACCATCATCAGTTAACTTTTGCTTAACCGTATCAAGATCTGCAATACCCAACTTTGTTCTTCTAGCAAGATCAACCATCATGACGTAGACCGGCGTGCCAAAAGTTTCCATTAAAGGTGCAGGCACGTTGGAGAAATCATCTCTTTTGGTTACAAAAAGGTAGGTATCCGCTTTTTTTGGACTTTTGTATATGGCAGTGAGCATTATAAGCCTATAAATTCTTGCTAATCATTGGCGCTCACTATACCATGCTATTAGTAAGTTGTGGAAAGTTTTACTACCCTCTAAAGTCAGGTAAATAAGGCTTTAGCGGCGGTTGTAACAGAAATTTGAGTACATATGGCAAATCAAACATTCGAACTAAAAGGAAATCTATTTACACTCTCTGTACTACAGTTGTTTTCTTTAGATCTGACCAAGTTAAGACAAGATCTTGATAGCAAAATTTCGCAAGCACCTAAATTTTTTCAAGGGGCACCAATTGTGGTCAATTTAGCTGATGTTCAGGAGCAAACTGTAGAATTCAAAGAGTTAAAGCAAACACTGGTCGATTTACAGCTCAATCCAGTGGGTGTATGTAGCGGTACTCAAAGTCAGCACGACTTAGCCAAAGAAGCCGGGTTTTCTGTACTAAACTATTCAAGGGATGTGCAACCGAGTGCCCCATCGCAATCTCAAGCAGCTGAAGTAATAGAAAAACAAGTTTATCTTCCTGCTCAAATTGTGAACGGAACGGTACGTAGTGGTCAGCAAATATATGCTAAAGACCGCGATCTGATCGTGCTAGGTGCTGTAAGTCACGGTGCAGAAGTTATCGCAGATGGTAATGTGCACATTTACGGTACGTTGCGTGGTCGTGCAATCGCAGGTGCGCAAGGCCAAGAAGACACTAGTATATTCTGTCAACGCTTAGAAGCTGAGCTAGTGTCTATAAACGGGAGTTATTGGATCAGTGATTCACTGCAAGGTGAACACTGGGGTCAAGCTGCTCAAATAACACAACAAGACGAATCATTAAAAATTACAGCTTTGGTCAAAGGATAAATCAGATGGCAAAAATTATTGTCGTAACTTCAGGTAAAGGCGGTGTTGGTAAGACAACGTCAAGTGCAGCAATTGGTACTGGCTTAGCGCTAAAGGGTTATAAAACAGCCATTGTCGATTTTGATATTGGTCTTAGAAACCTTGACCTAATAATGGGATGCGAGCGTCGCGTGGTGTATGATTTTGTTAATGTCATCAACGGCGAAGCTAATCTAAATCAAGCGTTAATCAAAGATAAGCGTGTTGAGAAGCTGTATATACTTCCAGCTTCGCAAACTCGTGACAAAGATGCTCTTACTCGAGAAGGCGTGGAGCGTGTGTTAAATGAAATGAAAGAAGAATTTGATTTCATTATTTGCGACTCACCAGCTGGTATTGAAGCGGGTGCTATGATGGCTTTATACTTTGCAGATGAAGCAGTGGTTACTACTAACCCTGAGGTGTCATCTGTTCGTGACTCAGACCGCATTTTGGGGATTCTACAAAGTAAGTCCAAGCGTGCGGAAATGGGGCTAGAGCCGGTTAAAGAACACTTACTGCTGACACGTTATAATCCAGAGCGTGTAGACAGCGGTGAAATGTTGTCTGTAGACGATGTTAAAGAAATTCTAGCGATTGATTTACTGGGTGTAATACCTGAATCAAAAGCGGTACTCAATGCATCTAACTCAGGTCAGCCTGTTATATTAGACCAAGAGTCCGATGCTGGCCAAGCGTATAGCGATGCAATTAACCGCTTACTAGGTGAAGTCGTCGATTTCCGCTTCTTGCAAGTTGAGAAGAAAGGTATCTTCAAGCGGATCTTTGGAGGGTAAGGTGTCATTATTAGATTATTTCCGCTCTGAGAAAAAAAATAGCGCGTCGCTTGCAAAAGAGCGACTGCAGATCATCGTTGCTCATGAACGATCAAAGCGTGGTACGCCGGACTACTTACCACAACTCAAGCAAGACATTCTTGATGTTATTCGTAAGTATGTAAAGGTAGACTCGGATGCTGTCAACGTACAGTTTGAACAAAATGAAGATGATTTAGCAGTACTTGAGCTGAACGTCACTTTACCTGATGATGAAAAGTAAATTCGAATTTAAAAAGGGCTATGCGTAGGTAGCCCTTTTATTTGTTTAGCACCACCAGCTGTCTAATTTGTCCCCAATAAGCTGAGCTCTCCAGCCTAGAGCGAGGTCCGGCCTCATCAGCAACTGTTTTTCTTCTGGTGATTTTTTCCACGACCAGCTGATCACTTGGTTTATTTGTTTCTTTGAGGCAAACACATCAACCGGAATATTATTATCCTCGGCAACGTTAGCAACCACATGTTTGATATCCTTACAGGCTGCTTTATAACCTTTAAAGTCGATGAGTCTTCTTACGCGTTGTGGACAATTTTGTTCACTCACCTCTTTTGCTTTTTCTATACAGGCGAGAATTTCTTTACCTGAGCGATTGACTTCCATGGGCTCAACACCCGGAACATTGCGTAAACTACCCAGTGAGCTTGGACGACGTTTGGCAATCTCCACCATATTATGTTCTTTTAGCACAAAATTGAGTGCTAAGTTTTTTTTCTCTGCTTTGGCTCTGCGCCATGCTGCAAGTTCTTTCAGGGTGGCAAGATCTCTAGGCTTGAGCTGCCATACGTTTTTAACATCAAGGTAAAGAACTTCATCTGGCTGGCGGAAACTTCGCTTTTGAGCGAGCAACTCACTTTCTTGAAGCACTATGTTAAATAGCTGCTTTTCATTTACTCGCGTCTGAATAGTCTCAAAACATGGCAGTAAATGATATACATCGGAGGCGGCGTAATCTAATTGGCTCTGAGTTAGAGGGCGGCGTAACCAATCTGTTCTGGATTCACTTTTGTCAATATCTACGTCTCTAAGTTGCTTCACCATATTAGCAAAACCAATACAACTACCCTCACCTAACAACTGTAAAGCAAACTGGGTATCGAATATTGGTGATGGGATAAAACCTGCGAACTTTAGAAATACTTCGATATCTTCCGAAGGAGAATGGAGTACTTTTAAAACACTAGTATCTGAAAATAATGTCCAAAGCCTACTAAAATCTATATCGGCTAATGGATCGATAAGAGCAAGGTGGTTACCATCAAAGATCTGTAATAGAGCAATTTCTGGGTATAGGGTGCGGCGACGCATGAATTCGGTGTCGACGGCGAGCACTTTGGCTTTCGAAATAGACAAGACAAATTCATCTAGTGCTGTTTGGCTTTCAATAACTTGATACTGCACTGTTACTCCCATGCAATTTACATAACTAGCCATATCACGCTAGTTATAAAAAAGCCGGCTAGTGCCGGCTCTATTTGTTATTCTTTTAACGCTCTACGCAGTATTTTACCAACATTAGTCTTTGGCAGTTCATCTCTAAACTCAACTAGCTTTGGTACTTTATAGTTCGTTAGATTATCTCGGCAATGTGCAATTATATCTTTTTCTGTTAAAGATGGGTCTTTTTTAACAATAAAAACTTTAACTTGCTCACCACTAACCTCATGTGGCACGCCAACCGCCGCAACTTCTAATACGCCTTCGTGCATAGCAACGACTTCTTCGATTTCATTAGGGAAAACGTTAAAGCCAGACACTAAGATCATGTCTTTTTTACGATCAACGATGTAGAAGAAACCGTCATCATCATAAGTAGCGATATCACCCGTTGCAAACCAGCCATCTTTTAAACATTCGGCAGTTGCGTCTGGGCGATTGTAGTAACCAGCCATCACTTGTGGGCCTTTAACACATAGTTCACCGGGTTCACCTTTAGGGGTTTCATTGCCATTGTCATCTATGATTTTAATATCAGTGCTTGGGGCCGGTAAACCAATAGAACCATTGTAGGCTTCTAGATCGTGCGGACAGATAGTAACTAGCGGAGCACATTCTGTAAGGCCATAACCTTCCATCAGTTTTGATTTTGTGACTTTCTGCCAACGTTCAGCGACAGGGCGTTGTACAGCCATACCCCCGCCTAGAGACATTTTCAGGGTTGAAAAGTCGAGGTCGGCAAACCCCGGTGTGTTTAATAATCCATTAAATAATGTGTTTACACCTGTGATAGCGGTAAATGGAACCTTTGCTAGCTCTTTTACAAACGCAGGCATATCACGTGGGTTGGTAATCAAAATATTGTGACCACCGTACTTCATAAAGGTTAGGCAGTTCGCTGTAAGTGCAAAAATATGGTAAAGCGGTAAGGCCGTAATAACGACTTCCTTTCCCTTATCTAACACCGTGTCTAAACAGCCTGAAACTTGTTCTAGGTTTGCTACCATATTGCCATGAGTTAGCATTGCGCCTTTAGATACGCCAGTTGTACCGCCAGTATATTGCAAGAAGGCAAGATCGCTCAGAGACACTTCTGGTTTACTGTATTTTGCGGGGTTTGCTGCAATTACTTGTTTGAAAGGGATTGTATTTTGCAGGCTGAAGTCCGGTACCATTTTCTTGAAGTGCTTAACAACGAAGTTAACTAAATGCTTCTTAAAGCCACCTAACATGTCACCAATCTCAGTGAGCACTACGTGTTTCACACTTGTCTTTGGCAATGCTTGCTCAAGGGTATGGGCAAAATTCGCAAGTATAAAGATAGCTTTTGACTCTGAGTCATTCAGCTGGTGCTCCAATTCGCGTACCGTGTACAGCGGGTTGACATTCACAACAGTACAACCAGCACGCAGTACCCCTAAAATGGTAACTGGGGTTTGTAATAAGTTTGGCATCATGACTGCAACTTTATCGCCTCGGCCAAGCTTCAATTCGTTTTGTATATAACTAGCAACTGCTTTGGTTTTTTCATCAACTTGCTGATAAGTCAGTGTCTTACCCATATTGGTATAGGCCGGATACTGGGCATAATCTGCGAAACTTTTTTCAAATAATTCAAGCAATGAGTTGTAATGCTCTGGGTCGATAGTTTCAGGCATACCTTCTGGGTAGCGCTTAAGCCAGATTTTTTCCACTCTTAGCTCCTGTGTTCTCGTTATTTTTATATTCACCTTAAACCATAAACGATGTAAGGCACTTTAACAATTGAGCAAATACTCTAAAAGCGCCATATTCCCACAATATCTGAGGATTTACAATCTAGATGCTGTTGAAACGTGGGCTTTAATGCTCTTTGTGAACTTTTCGTTCCATGATTAGTTTATTCTTTACGCTCCTTGGGTTGTAAACGATGTTCTGTTGCTGTCTTGGTGCGCTTCAATTAGCTTATAGCAAATTTCTGGGTTTTCCATATGGCAATGGTGGCCGCCAGGCATTTTCTCAAGCTTAAGTGAGTCGAAACAGCTCTTAAATTGATTATATTGTCTGACAATCATGTCATATCCTTGTTCCGCTAAAACCAGTAAAGTTGGAACAGATATCCCGTTGAGTGCTGATTTTGCTTGGGCGATGGAATATCTAAATCCAGAGTGATGCTTTAGCCGTGGGTCCAATCTAAGCTGCACGCCATCAGTATGCGACAGAGTATTTCTTGCCATAAGCATCGCTGCTATTTCTACAGAAATATCACTGACTTTACTGCGCAGTTGCGCAAGCGTATTTATATCAGGATAAACCCTTGGTTCAGATTGTTTTAATTTATCTCGAGAATTAAACGCATTAATGAGCTGGGTTTTGGTATCACTCTCTGAGGTGCTCACTATCCCTATGCCCTCAATTATAACCAAAGATAAACAACGTGTTGGATAACAACTAGCAAATAAGTTAGCTATCATCGCTCCCATAGAATGACCAACAATATGGCACGTTTGGATCTGTGCTAAATCTAAAAAACATTTCAGATCATAAACATAGTCTATAAAGTAATAAAAGGCATCCGTGCTTTTCCAATCTGATCGTCCGTGGCCGGGTAAGTCAAGCGCAATATGAGAATATTTTTCATTGCCAAATGACGCAAGCGGCACAAAACTGTTGCTGTTATCTTGCCAACCATGAAGGTAGACCACAGTTTGATCCCCCTCTCCCCAGCTTTGGTAGGAGAATGGCCCGATTTTTTGTTCTTTTATCGCATCTATAGACATCGATTAATTCTTTTAGTGTTCATTGTATCATCATTGATTTATCATCTTACCGTGACATATTTGAACTTACTACTTTGATTTGTTGAAAATATTTTTAATTTGAACACAGCTACCTTTCGGGTATGCAAGTAGCGAGGTTCGAACAACAGGTTTCTATTTAGAAAAGTACACGGGAATAACAATGAAATTCAAAACTGGTCTTTTGGCCTCATTTGTTGGGTTAGTATTTGCGGCTCCGACACTGGCTGCTCCAAAAAATATCATTTATATGATTGGCGACGGCATGGGCCCAGCTTATACCACTGCCTATCGTTATTTTAAAGATGACCCTTCCACGAAAGTTGTTGACCCAACGGTTTTCGACTCTATTTTGGTTGGTATGGCGCATACCTACCCAGACGACGACACGGTTGTAACAGACAGTGCTGCAGGTGCAACCGCTCTGAGTACAGGAACTAAAAGCTATAATGGCGCAATTGCGGTAGACCCCCATAAAGAACATTTGGAAACGATGCTTGAAGTGGCGAAAAGAAAAGGTAAAACAACCGCGCTTGTTGCAACATCGCAAATCAACCATGCAACACCTGCAAGTTTCGCGTCTCATAATGAATCGCGTCGTAACTATGACGACATTGCCAATGATTACATCGACAATAAAATCGCAGGAAAACTACCCGTAGATCTTATGCTTGGTGGCGGCACTAAATACTTCATTCGTGAAGATAGAAACCTAGTTAATGAATTTAAAGACGCAGGTTATCAATACGTTGATGCTTTATCCAAGCTTGAAACGCTAAATAAAATTCCTGCTATGGGTCTGTTCGCAGAAGTAGGTCTGCCATTCGCAATTGATGAAGAGCCGCAGCGCCTAACTAAAATGACTAAAACGGCGCTATCATTATTGGAAAATCAAAATGATAAAGGCTTCTTCTTAATGATTGAAGGTAGTCAGATTGACTGGTGTGGACATGCTAATGATATCGCTTGTGCTATGCATGAAATGGACGACTTTGCAAAGTCAATTAAGCTGGCAAAGACTTTTGTTGATAACAATCCAGACACTATCTTGGTGATCACAGCAGATCACTCTACCGGCGGATTAACGCTTGGTGCGAATGGTCAGTATCGCTGGGAACGCGATGTGATCGCTAAAGTGAAAGGTTCAGCGGGCGAAATTGCAAAAGCACTTGCAAAGGCAAAAGACGTTAAAGCAACATGGCAAGAGCTCACTGGTCTTGAGTATGACAGTGCGACTGAGCTAAAAGTAAAAGAAGCACTATCACAAGGTCCAAAGGCGCTTAGCATTGTCGTTAAAGAGGCAATTAGTGATGCATCTTTCACTGGTTGGACAACGGGTGGTCACACCGCTATCGATGTACAAGTGTTTGCCCATGGTAAAGGTAAAGAAGCGTTCATTGGCTCGCAAAATAATACCGCAATTGCGGATAAACTGATTGGATTTATTAAAAAGTAGAAATCTTCATCTACTATTTCAAACAAAGAAGGTCAGCATTTGCTGACCTTCTTTGTTTTATAGTTTTGGATGAGATAATATACCAATTAGCCTTAATACTTGCTCAATTTGAAGGAGCAAATCTGACGCTAACGGCGTTAAAAATTTCTCATTTAGAACAACTAAATAGCAAAATTTTTGTCATGCCTACATGGATGCAGGTACCTTAGCGATAGCAGGACGCGGTAGCGGTGTATCGACAAGATTTTCTTGCCTCAAAATAGACCACTTAATTAAGTGAATTGGTATTACGCGTAAACAGAAACGCCAATCATACTTTTTATCTCATCTCGTCTTGCTTCCGTTGCAATTGCTTTGTATTCACTAATTGCCTGTCCAGTACGAAAGTTAGGGCGGTCGTAGATAGTCGAACGTTGCTGCGACTGGAACTGCTCCACCAACGCAATGCCCTTTTCACTGGTTTTGATCTGTGCGGTATTGAGCTTCGCCGTATTTCCGTCTTCAATAGCAGGGCTCACGGCCTTTTTAGGCTGTGGCTTTACTTGGTAAGTACCAGCTTGTTGAATGATTGAATTTAGTTTCACGTTCTAGCTCAATAAATACGAT
This sequence comes from Pseudoalteromonas sp. A757, assembly GCF_004103285.1. NCBI lineage: Bacteria > Pseudomonadati > Pseudomonadota > Gammaproteobacteria > Alteromonadales > Pseudoalteromonadaceae > Pseudoalteromonas > Pseudoalteromonas sp. A757. Next base: position 200,057 of record NZ_QNQN01000068.1, on the reverse strand, counting down.
ATGCTTGTATAAAAATACGCCTTTATTCTCGACCTGGCAACTTTTTCCACGTCACAGTATCCCTCACATATTGCGGCTGGGCGTCAGCCGCATCCACAGATAAGCCTTGTGTGAAACTATCGTCGGCTATAAACAGCATGTAATAAGCGTCTGGTAATGTGATATTGTCAATGATTTCGCAGTCAAGCTGTGTAGCAAGCTCTGAGAATGCTTGCCATCCTGTACCAACACCTGCCGCACCACTCGATGTAAAGTCGATATTTTCAGGCGTAATAACTGTTTCTTCGGTGCTTGGTTGAATAACACCACAAGTTTCCCCGTTGTATTGGCATAGGTAGATCTCACCCATACGTGCATCTATTGCCGACACTACGCTGGACTTGCCTGCTTCCATGTATGCCTGTTGCGCCATCGCCTGCAAAGTTGAAACACCAACCAACTTAAGACCTGAAGAATATGCTAAGCCTTGCGCAACTGCTGTACTTATTCTCACCCCTGTAAAGCTGCCAGGCCCACGTCCAAATACAATGCCATCCAGCTCACTAAGAGTGATATCGGCTTCGCGTAAGATACGTTCAACTAAGGGAAGTATCTTTTGACTATGCTGCTGTGGGCAAACCTCGAAGTGGCGAATAAACTTGCCTTCATAGTGCAATGCAATACTGAGTGCTTCGGTGGAGGCATCTATGGCCAACAGGTTATTTTTCATTTTTATCAATATTCTCTAAAAATCGAATTGCCTTGTTTAAGTCTCTCGTGCGAGACATATCAGGCAAACTACTTAAAAACGTCTGGCCGTATTTTCTCGTAACTAAGCGATTATCGCAAATAATCAGTACACCTTTATCGTTAGCATCACGAATTAATCGCCCAACCCCCTGTTTCAGCGCGATTACAGCTTGGGGGAGTTGTATTGCATCAAAGGGTTCTAATCCACGCATTTCAGCGTCGCGCATACGAGCTTGCAACAAAGGGTCATCTGGTGAAGCAAATGGTAGCTTATCAATGACAACACAACTCAAAGTGTCACCTCTCACATCCACGCCCTCCCAAAAGGAGGCTGTACCAAGTAGTACGGCGTTTCCATGCCGAATAAATTGTTCGAGTATTATCCGTTTAGATGCTTGCCCTTGCATAAAAATGGGATATTGCAGCGCCGTATTCAGTCCTTCGTAGACTAAATGCATCGCGCGATAACTGGTAAAGAGTAAAAATGTACGCCCTTTTGCCGCTTCAATCACTTGCTTTGCAAGCTTTACCAGCGCATGTGGCATTAGGTCGTCACGGGTCTCTGGTAGATAGCGTGGCAGGCATAACAAGGCTTGTTGCTTATAGTCAAATGGGCTCTCAACAATAAATTGTGAGGTCGGTTTGAGCCCTAGGCTACGACTGAAGTGCTCAAGGGAATTATCGACGGATAAGGTGGCGGAGGTAAATACAAAGCTTGCCTCAGTGGTTTTGACAATTTGTGCAAACTTACTTGATACATCAAGCGGCGTGATATGAATAGATAAAAAGCGTCTTGTGGTTTCGAACCAGTAACTAAATCCGGTTTGGCTGGTATCAAAGGCACGTTCAAACTGGCTTTTAAAGGTCATGACCTTTTCAAATGGGTGTTCTATTTTTTCACTTCTATCCAGACAAAGTTTGAGTACCTTATAGAGAAAGTCTAAGTTAGCTATCACTCGATGCATGGCATCGCAAATCGGTTTATTCGCCAGCGCTTCACGCCAATCACCACGAGCACCATCGCCACCAAATACCAAACGCAAATCGGCGACACTGGTTTCCAATTTATTGAGTGTTTTGCCAAGTTGTAACATATCTGGAATATCAGCGCGGTAGATCACCCTCAAATCGTTAATAAGCGCCTGCAAAGCTTTAGTGCTGATAGTCTCACCAAAGTAGTCACTGGCAATTTCCGGTAATTGATGTGCTTCATCGAAGATATAGCTATCCGCGGTTGGCATTAGCTCTGCAAAGCCTAAATCTTTTACGGCCATATCGGCAAAAAATAAATGATGGTTGATCACCACAACATCGGCATCGACTGCCTTTAATCTTGCCTTTCGGATATAACAGTCTTCGTAGTCTGGGCACTCTTTCCCTAAACAGTTATCTGCAGTTGAAGTAACGTAGGGTAATACCTTTGCGTCTTCTTCGATACCAACACAGTCGGCTAAGTCTCCACTGTGTGTTTCAGAAGCGAACTTTGCAACCATAGCAAGTTGGTGCATAACATCTGGGTCGTCGGTTGGCACATGGCTCAAATGCTGTGACAAGCGATAAGGGCAAAGGTAATTGGCTCTACCTTTTAGCAAAGTGACTTTTTTACCACTGCCAAGCACCTTTTTTAGGGTCGGCACGTCACGATGGAATAATTGCTCTTGCAAGGCCTTAGAGCCGGTAGAGACGATGACTTTACCTTTAGACTGAAAGGCAGGAATGAGATAAGCAAATGTTTTCCCCGTCCCTGTTCCTGCTTCGGCGATGCATTGTCCACCATTTTGTATAGTTTCTTCTACCGCAATTGCCATATCAATTTGGGGCTGCCTTGGTTGATAGCCCGGGAAATGCTGGGCTAAAGGCCCCGTAGAAGAGAAAGTCGTAGATACAGCCAAAGTAATGTAGTTTACAAACAGACAGGTCGCGAAATTGTATGTGGCTAAGCATCAAATCGCAACCGCTGTTTGGCAATAACTGAGAGTGGATACCAATTGAATTAATTATCTAATCAATTTGAAGGGTGAAATAGCATATTAGCTTCGTTAAAAACTTTTCATTTAGAACAACTAAATAGCAAAATTTTTGCCTAGCTACTAAAGCTATTTCCCCGCTTCGAAATAGATCATTTACTTAATACAACTGGTATTACCTGTTAAGTTGTCGTTTAATCTTGATCATACCCACCCCACAAATAGTGAGATATACGAGATATAAAGCGATGCGGTTAGTCCAAGTAGATTCTGGCGAAGGCATGACAACACGCAAGTAATCATTCAAAACCAACATACCGACGCCGACAATGATTGCTGTCAATTGAAAGTGGCGGTGATTGGCTGAAGAAATGGTAAACAAGGAAACTAGGAGTAGTACAAGGCTTAAGTAAAATGCTAAGACAGCCATACTACCAGGTACAACACTCGGGGCTAATGCTAGCACAGACAGACCTACAACAAAGCAACCTATGAGATTCTTCACTGATTTATTTAACATATTATTTCTCCCTAAATAAACGACCAGTTTGACTGGAAAATTATATCCTAAGAGGTTTATTGTAAGGAGCTTCTCGAATATAAAGTGGGTGAGCCGAGCTTGCGCTTTCAATCAGGCTAATCAAAGGTTTGTTTAATATGGTACTGCCACAGTTAATAGGTTGTTCGCTATTCAGGCCCATGTATCTAGATTCTCACCCTTATGTTCTTCGTGAGATTTTTCCTCCTCATCCTCTTCATCTTCACTTTCTTTAATTTTTTCATGCTCAGCAGCTTGGCGTTTAAGTTCGACATCTGTTTTGAGGTCTTTCTTAATTTTTTCAATCTTATAGTGCTGTACACCAGCTACATGAAATGCAGACTTATGTGCGACATCAAGTCTTACGATAGGGGCTAAAAAGGGTTTGAATGCATCCATATGATCCTCCACTAACCTGCTGTTGATATTGCTTATTATCGGCTGTTATAAGCTATTCTTTAATTTGCGTTAAAAAATGATTGCCAAGTAGAACAAAATTATGTTTATCTATAAATGAACTTTTTGAACAGCAGATATATTACAAAGGTAACATCATGCTAATGACACTGACAGCAATTCATCATCACCATCATCATACGGGATAACCTGTCAGGTATTTCGCTGGTGGGTTATTCCTTAAAGGAACCTCCGGCGAAACAAAAAGTATAGTCAAAGTTTATTTCGCCCCGAGGTTCCGCCTCGGGGTTTTTCGTTTAAAGAATTAGGAAATAAATAATGAGTAACAATAATCGTTTAAGAATCGCAATCCAAAAATCAGGCCGTCTTTCAAAGGATTGCCAAGCCCTACTCAAACAACTAGGTGTAAAACTAAATCTACGTGAACAGCGTCTAATTGCACACTCTACCAACATGCCTATTGATGTACTTAGAGTGCGTGATGATGATATACCGGGTCTTGTAATGGACGGCGTTTGTGATTTAGGCATTGTTGGCGAAAATGTTTTAGAAGAAGCGCAAGCTGAGCGTGTGCGTAACGAGCAGTTTGCTGAAGTCACTAAGCTTTCAAAATTGGACTTCGGCTTTTGCCGTTTAGCGCTGGCGTGGCCACAAGAGCTAGGTCTACAGGAAAAAGCCTGGTTTAACGGCAAACGCATCGCAACCACCTACCCTGAGATTTTAAAGCAATATCTAAAACGTGAGAACATTGATGCTAGTGTGGTCATGTTAACAGGCTCGGTAGAAGTTGCACCTCGAGCAGGTCTCGCTGACGCCATTTGTGACCTAGTATCAACCGGTGCAACGCTCGAAGCTAATGGCCTTATGCAAGGCGATACTATCTTAGAATCGAATGCTTGCCTCATTCAAAATGCAGCATTGACTGACCAAAGTAAGCTTGCGCTAATCGATAAGCTAATGCCACGCCTTAAAGGGGTGAAACAAGCAAAAGAAAGTAAGTACATCATGATGCATGCACCAAAGAACAAGTTAGATGAAGTATGTGCACTTTTACCAGGTACCGGCCAACCAACTTTGCTTGCACTTGCTGGCAGCGATGAATATGTTGCACTTCACATGGTCAGCTCTGAGACTCTGTTTTGGGAGACAATGGAAGAGTTAAAGGCGCTTGGCGCTAACTCCATTCTGGTTATGCCAATTGAAAAGATGATGGAGTAATACCATGTTTGATTGGCAGTTAGCCACCAGCGAGCAACGCATAGAATGCTTGAGCCGTCCTGCGGTCAAAGTGGGTGACAAGGTAAAAGCGGCAGTTGAAACGATAATCGAAAACGTCGCTCGCAACGGCGACAACGCACTTATTGATTATGCTGAGCAATTCGATGCTCGCGTCAGCCCCAGAATAAGAGTGACAGAAACAGAGATCGCCGACAGCGAATACGCGTTAGCGCCAGAGCTGAAAAGTGCTATTGACCTAGCTTATAGCAACATTAAAAAGTTTCACCAGTTGCAGCTACCACAAAGCAAGACAGTTGAGACTCAGCCGGGTGTGATCTGCGAGCTTAGATATCAAGCGATAGAAGCTGTAGGCTTATATGTACCTGGTGGTAGCGCTCCTCTACCTTCTTCTGTATTGATGCAAGGTGTTTGCGCGCAGCTAAGCGGTGCCAAAACAATCGTGTTAGCAACCCCAGTTAAAGGTGATAGTCAGATAAACCCTGCGATTTTGTATGCAGCTAAACTCTGTGGCATTACTGACATTATTGAATGTGGTGGTGCTGGAGCAATTGCTGCGATGGCTTTAGGTACCGACAGCGTACCAAAAGTGAATAAGATTTTTGGCCCAGGTAATAGCTTTGTTACGATGGCAAAACAGTTACTTTCTCAGTCAGTGCCTGGACTTGCGATTGATATGCCTGCAGGCCCTTCAGAGGTGTTAGTGATTGCAGATAAAGGGGCTAATCCAGAATTTATCGCAGCCGATCTACTTTCTCAAGCGGAGCACGGTGAAGACTCGCAAGTCATATTATTAGCATCTGATAGTCAGCTTATCGAAGAAACTCAAGCTGCAATCGAGCGCCAACTCGGCGAACTTAGCCGCGCTGATATTGCCAGAGCTGCGCTTAAAAATAGCACGCTTGTTTTAGTTGAGAGCATAGAGCAAGCATTTGAGATCTCAGCAGAGTATGGACCAGAACACCTTATCTTACAGATAAGAGATGCTGAATGCTTCCTGCCGCTAGTAAAAAACGTGGGCTCAGTGTTTGTCGGTGACTATACGCCAGAGTCAGCAGGTGACTATGCTTCAGGCACCAACCATGTACTGCCAACCTATGGTTATTCAAAAACCTACTCAAGTTTAAATCTGATGGATTTTTATAAGGCTTACACAGTACAAACCATCACAAAAGAGGGCCTGCGTGGTTTGAGCTCTGCCATTTTACCTCTGGCACAAGCTGAAGGTCTAGACGCTCACGCGAATGCTGTTAAAGTAAGGTTGGAGAATATTAATGACTAGTATTGCGTTACCTAATAACATCGAAAAACTAAAGGCTTACAGCTCTGCAAAAAGCGAAAAGCTGACAGGCACAACATGGCTTAACGCCAATGAAAGTCCATACGCTCGTATGCTTGAAATGCGTTTTGATAACTTAAATCGTTACCCTGATCCGCAGCCACAAGTCGTAATAGGTGCCTATGCGAGCTACGCAAAAGTCGAGCAAACAAATGTGCTGATGACTCGTGGCGCAGATGAAGGGATTGAACTTTTAGTTCGAACTTACTGCGAGTCAGCCAAAGATAGCATTGCGATTTTTACTCCTACCTATGGAATGTATAAAGTTACGGCTGACACTCATAACATTGCGATTAATGAATTAAGCCAAGATCAGCTTGCCAATGACGATGTGGATACACTAACCGCTGCAATTGGCGAGGCTAAACTTGTCTTCGTCTGTAATCCAAATAACCCAACCGGTGCAATGCAACCTGCCAGCAAAGTTGCAGCACTTGCAGGTAAGCTTCAAGGCCGTACAATTTTGGTCGTTGATGAAGCCTATATTGAGTTTTGTGAAGAAAAAACCTGTGTCGAGCTAATCAAAGAGTTCTCAAATGTCGTCGTGCTGCGTACGCTATCTAAAGCGTTTGCACTAGCGGGACTTCGCGTTGGCTTTATGTTAGCAAGTGAACAACTATTGGCACCGGTGAGAAAAGTGATTGCGCCCTACCCTGTTTCTACAGTCGTGGCACAAATTGCAGCAACTGCGTTAACGCCAGACGCATTAACTCAGATGCGTCGCCAAGTCTCTATTTTGAACCTAGCAAAAAAGAAGCTTATACAATGGCTACAAGACAGCGAATTCGTAAGCGCAATATTATGTGGCGAAGGCAACTTTGTTACTTTACAGCTAACCGACAAACAGTTTGTAAAGCAAGCGATGCTCCAAGGTTTAATCATGCGGCCATTTGTGCTGTTTGGCGAGGACAATTGGCTGCGCATCTCTATCGGCAACGAGCAGGAATTAAAACAAGTAGAAAATTGGCTGAAACAATGCCAAGTCACTGAGGAAGTATCATGAGCGCCCCGTATTTATTCATCGACCGCGATGGCACTATTATCGAAGAGCCAATAACCGATAAACAAGTAGATAGTCTAGAGAAGCTAGCACTATTACCTAATGTGATCCCTGCGTTATTACAATTACAGTCATTTGGTTATAAATTAGTGATGGTATCTAACCAAGATGGCCTCGGCACAAGTAGCTTCCCTAAAGCAGATTTTGATGCGCCTCAAGATAAAATGATGCAAATACTAACAAGCCAAGGGATCCGTTTCGAAGAGGTATTGATCTGCCCTCATTTTGATGAAGACAATTGCCAATGTCGTAAACCTAAAACTGGATTACTCACCGAACTGATGCGCTCGGGCAAAGTGGACCTTAGCAAATCGTTTGTTATTGGGGATAGACAAACGGATATTCAGCTTGCAGAAAACCTCTGCATTGAAGGTATTCTCTACAAAGATAACTGGCCTGCTATTGTGACGCAGTTAACCACCTTAAATCGCAGCGCACAAATTGCCAGAAATACCAAAGAAACGCAGATTTCGGTGGCGATAAATCTAGACCAACAAGCCAATGGGGAAATTTCGACGGGGCTTGGTTTTTTTGACCACATGCTAGATCAGATCAGAACCCACGCCAACCTTGGCCTGAATATTCAGGCGAAAGGTGACTTACACATAGACGAACACCACCTCGTAGAAGACATCGGGATTGCTCTTGGTCAGGCTTTTAAGGCCGCGCTTGGCACAAAATCACAAATCGCACGTTATGGCTTTGCGTTGCCGATGGATGAATGTAAAGCAGAATGTCAGTTGGACTTATCTGGACGCGCATCTTTTGTACTCAATGCTGATTTTACACGAGATAAAGTGGGTGACTTGGATGTACAAATGGTTGAGCATTTCTTCAAGTCATTTGCGGATAATGCGGCTGTGAGTTTAATTCTGAGCGTCAGTGAAGGTAATGCCCATCACCAAGTTGAAGGCTTATTCAAAGCGTTTTCTCGTGCTATTCGTATGGCAATTGCAACGGATGCGTCACAGCAAATGGCAAGTTCTAAGGGGTGTTTATGATTGCAATTATTAATACCGGTTGTGCCAATATTAATTCAGTGCGTTTTGCATTTGAGCGCCTTGGTGTTACACCAGAAGTGATCACTGCACCGGAGAAACTAGCCAGCTTTGAACGAGCAATTTTACCGGGCGTAGGCCATGCCAATGTGGCAATGAAGCGTTTAAATGAGCAAGGCTGGGCAGAGGCGATAGCTGACTATCAACGGCCTTTGATGGGTATTTGCTTAGGGATGCAGCTGCTTTGTCAATCGACAGAAGAAGGTGATATTCCGTGCTTAGGTCGCATTCCGGGTAAGGTTGAGTTATTAGAGACTAACGAGTTAACAGCACCGCACATGGGCTGGAATAATCTCCGAGTGGTGAAGCCCCATGCGCTCACGGCAGGACTCAGTGAACAAGAGCAAGTGTATTTTGTGCACAGTTTTGCGCATACCATCAATCAATCGACACTGGTTTCGGGTGAGTACGGTCAAGCGTTTTCTGCGATTGTTGCAAACGACAATTATGCTGGCATGCAATTTCACCCTGAGCGCAGCGGCAAGGTTGGTGCGCAGCTTTTACAAAACTTTATTAATTGGCAGCTATAAAAGGACGAACAATGATTATTCCCGCTTTAGATGTATTAGAGAACAATATTGTTCGTTTGTATCAAGGCAAGTACGAAACTGCACAGTTTTACCCATTTAATTTAGCGGAGCGTTTACTTGAATACCAAAATGCAGGTGCTGCAAAGCTCCATTTGGTGGATTTAGAAGGTGCTCGAGACCCGAGCAAAAAGCAATGGCGCACCATTCAGGCAGCGACTAAGGCTTTATCTGTACCCTTTCAAGTAGGCGGTGGTATTCGCAGTATGGACGACGTAAAGCAATGGCTAGATGCCGGAGCCGCCCAAGTGGTGATAGGCTCGATGGCGGTAGATAAACAGCAAGAAGTTGCAGCATGGATTAAAGCATGTGGCGCCGATAAATTTGTGATAGCACTTGACGTGAACAAAACTGAAAATGGCTGGTCTCCTGCTACTCACGGCTGGCTCAATGATGCGAAAAGCGATCTATTCGAGCTGTTAGATTTTTATGTAGAGCAAGGTGTAAGCGACTTTTTATGCACAGATATCAGTAAGGATGGCACGATGACAGGTCCATCGTTTGCATTATACGAAGACATCACTAAGCATAACAGTGCAATTAAAGTACAAGCATCAGGGGGCGTGAGCTCTCTTGAGGATATTGCACGGCTTGCGAAACAACAAGTAGGTGGAGTAATACTTGGCAAATCGCTACTTGAAGGTGTTTTTAGCGTTGAGGAGGCCTTAACATGCTATCAAAACGCATAATTCCTTGTTTAGACGTAAAAGACGGCCAGGTTGTCAAAGGTGTTAAATTCCAAGGCCATGAAGTGGTTGGGGATATTCTTGATCTCGCCAAGCGTTATAGTGAGGCCGGTGCTGATGAACTGGTGTTTTATGAGATCAGTGCCAGCGTTGAAAAGCGTTTGCTTGATGTGAATTGGGTAGCTGAAATTGCTAGACATATTGATATACCATTTTGCGTAGCTGGTGGGATTAAATCGGTGGCTGATGCAGCTCGAGTGCTTGAGCAAGGTGCAGATAAGATCTCCATTAATAGCCCTGCCATTGCAAGGCCTGAACTCATTAAAGAGTTACATGATGAATTTGGTAAGCAATGTGTGGTTGTAGGCGTAGACAGCTTTTATGATAAGCAAACTCAAGAATATTTAGTATACCAGTTAACTGGCGATCCGAATGCGTCAAGTCGTACTCGATACAAAACGCAAGAATGGGTCAAACGAGTTCAAGATCTTGGAGCCGGAGAGATTGTACTTAATTGTATGAATCAAGATGGCGTGCGTAATGGCTATGACATAGCGCAGCTCAGCGCGATTAGAACATTGTGTAAAGTGCCACTTATCGCCTCTGGCGGCGCAGGCAGTATGCAAGACTTTGTTGATGTATTTAAACAAACTGATGTCGATGGTGCTTTGGCTGCAAGTGTGTTCCATAAAGGTGTGATTGAAATTCCAAAGCTCAAGCAGTTCTTAATAAATAATGATGTGGCAGCACGACAATGATAATTAATAAACAAAACATAGCAGAAGTAGATTTTGATAAATCAGCACTCATTCCCGCTATCGTACAAGACGTATTAACCGGGGTAGTGTTGATGCAAGGCTTTATGAACAAAGAAGCCCTTGAAGTGACACTAGAAAAGCAACTTGTGACTTTTTATTCGCGTTCTAAATCGCGTCTTTGGACCAAAGGTGAAACTTCAAATAATGTGTTAACTTTGGTGGAAGTGCATACCGATTGTGATAAAGACAGCCTGCTGATTTACGCAAAGCCACAAGGTCCAACTTGCCACCTTGGCAGCGAAAGTTGCTTTGCGGATACCATGCCAGAGCTTGCATTTTTAGGCAAGCTTGAGCGAGTGATTGCCCAGAGGAAAAATGCATCCCCTGAAAGTAGTTATACCGCTTCTTTGTTTGCAAAAGACTTAAGCCGTAGTTGTCAAAAGGTCGGAGAAGAAGGTGTTGAAGTGGCACTGGCGGCGATGAAAAACGACAACGAAGAGTTGCTCAATGAGTCCGCAGACTTACTGTATCATCTTATTGTCTTATTACAGAGACAAGGGCTTACGCTCAGTGATGTGGTCAATACGCTAAAAGATAGGCATAAGTAATTTGCGCTTTGGGTAAGTAATCATTTCACCTATCTTTTCGTTGGCTTGTTCCGACATCGTGCCGTAACAAGCCAACTTACTATATTTGGGATAAATCTGTAATTAGATCAACTCCTATTCATATAAATAAGGTAAACTTCTCATAGTCTTACAACTATGCAGTGGCAAAATATTAGTCTAACTTTAATGGTGCTATTGCGAACAGTATGGAACGGTTTATGAAAACAAGATTACTCGCTCTAATGTTGGCAGGGTTGACAGCTGTCGGATGTTCAACACTGACTCCTGAGCAACAAGAAAAGCTTGATGATATGTCGGGGTGTGAAAAGCTAAATACGCTTCTAAGTGCATCTTCAAATGGGTTTTCTGCGCTTAAAGGCGCTGAAGTTGGTACAAAGTTGATTAACTCTTGGCAGGCAAAAGCACATCTAGTTGGCAACAAGTGTCAAATTATAGAAAGTACTTTAGGTAAAACAAAATATACCTGTTCAGAACAGTTCAAAGAGTACGAAAACGCAGTAAAAATTCATAACTATGCGCAAGGTCTTGCAAAGCAGTGTTTAGATCCCTCTTGGGTGGGTGATAGCCAGAAAAGTGGTGACCTGATGCGTACGCAAATTATGTCACCGAGCTCGACCAGCAAAATCGCAATTGAACTAGGCAAAGGTCTTGATAAAGTCACGCCATGGATAGTTACGTTTAATGTAACTGAGAAATAAAATCCAAAACGCGGAGAAAAACCCTGCTTCTCCGCTTATCGATTGATTAGCTGAATTAGTTCAGATTAGCATTCCACGCGTTTTCGACTTCCTTCAACTAATCTGATTTAGCTTGGATAGATTCTACATTAGGTTGCTAATTTCGACTCTATATCTTAATTTCTTCATTCCATCGTCACACAAAAACCGCACACTCTGGTGTACTTATTATGTGGATGTATGCATTATTGTGACCAAACCGAATATTTTTCTCATCAATTTAGACTCTTGTACGGATAGACTAGCAGAGTCTACTTCTCAATTTGATAAATTCTCACTCCCCTTTGAAAGGGTTAGCGCAGTAAAAGGAGCAGAGCTGAACGCAGATGTATTAGACGCGAGCTATTGTAAGAAAAAAAATGCTAAACAGTATTTTCGCCCTTTAACGCTAGGAGAGATAGGTTGTTATCTAAGTCACATGAAAGCACTAAGCAGAATTGTTGAGTTAAAACTCCCCTATGCTTTTATTTTTGAAGATGATTTTCAACTACACGACGACTTAGCACAGATAGACCAAATGATTGCTTCACTGCCATTTGAGTGGGATATGATCAAGCTATTCCAGTCTCAGAAGAACAAAAGAACTCCGATTGCAAGCTTCCCGCTAAACAAATCGCTATCGTTATTTATGCAAAATAAAGTACCTGCAGGAACGGTTGCTCAGCTTGTAAGTCTTAAGGGGGCAGAGAAAATATTATCCAAATCAATTCCTTTTGGTAGGCCGATCGATATTGATTATCAACATTTTTGGGAAAAAGAGCTGAGTGTATTCGTAATGAGTCCTTGTCCTGTCAGCCATGGCGAAAAGTTTGCTAGTACCATAGATAGAGCACCAAGCGTTACAGGAGCAAAGCGGTATTTTTTGCGCAAACAGTTGCTCCAGATAAATAAATTTATAAAAAATAAGTTTTATCGAAGTTTAGTTCTCAAACGCTATCATCATCATTTCTAACTACACAGTGTGAAAACCGCTGTATGCCTTTTAACCGATGGGGTCGATGGCTGTACATAATAGAGAAAAATTCGTGTTAAAAGTGTAATTTATGAGAAGACTTCTGAAAAAGATATGCTAGTATCTAAGATTATTGCAATAAGATTAACTTTTTGCTTAAACCATTAATAATAACAACGTTGAGGGAGCACAGACGTGTCTATAGAAATCAACTTTGAACTCTCTGATTCAGATCTAGAACACTTCCGTGGAATGATGAAAGCTGCTATCGAAAAAAGTGGCGATGTGAGTGATGCCGAAATCATTGCTAAAGCGCGAGATTTAGTGGCAACAATGGAAAAATCCAACCTTCCTGAATTTGTTAGTACTCGTCTAATTTCATTACAAACGCTAATTGATGCTGTGTTAGATGAAGAATGGCAAATGCCTGAAGATGAAAAGCGAGAGATCATGGCTTCTCTTGCTTATTTCAGTGAGCCAGAAGATATCGTTCCAGATCATATCCCTGTACTGGGTTATGTGGATGACGCCATTATGATTGAACTTGTATTGCAAGAATTGTCACTAGACTTAAAAGCATACCGTGAATTCTGTGGCTTTAGAGCTACTGAAGAAGCAAGGCGTGGTGATAACGCCAAAGTAGACCGTGAAAGCTGGCTAGCAGGTACACGCTCTCAGATCCGCTCTTCTATGCGTAGAGGCCGCTCTAAGAACCGTTCACGCTTCTTCTCTCGCATTATGTAAGTTAAGTTGTTCTAAGTTAAGCTAATTGCGACTGAGCTTAGGACTACGGATTTAAAAGGGCTGATAGTTATCAGCCCTTTTTGATTAGGCATTATTTTATTTCATTTGGGTGAGAAACACCCATCCATGCTTTATAAAGTAATGCTTGCTCGTTTGATGGGTTTGGCATGAATGTTATTTTTTTAGGCTTATCATGGTCACGGTCAAGCTTGATTTTGGTATTCATTAACTTATCTCGACGGATAAAATCTATTGTGATTGTTTGACCTGGCTCGAAGTTTTCTAAGCTTGTTTTTAAATCTTTACGAACATGGTGCTTATCAAATGCAACGATAAGATCCCCTGCTGTTAACCCCGCTTGCCATGCATTTCCTTCACGAGCCACATGGGTCAGCTCCAGTAATTCACCCTTTTGCCTTGCCATACCATCTAAGCCAGCAATCACTTTTGCCGACTCTGGATAACCATAAACAAGCCCTACTTTGTCGAATAATTTGTCAAAATCTATGTTCGCTGGCGTATCAACATATTCATTCCACCAAGCACTATAGTCTTGGTCTGTGAGCTCTTTTAGGATGTTTTTAACATCTTCGCTGGTGAAGCTGTGTGGCAGTTTGTGCTGTTTGTAAAGCGCTTTATGAACGTCACGGTAGCTAATTTTTCCGTTTGACTTTGCGAGTAAGTCAATATCAAGCGCCATGGATACCAACGCCCCTTCTGAATAGATATTGGTGCTGTAATTTATCCCGTGATCGCCACCTTGATTGATCCATTTATCAAAGCTCGTTGCTGCGACTGACTGAATATGACGACCAGGAGTTTTCAAGTGGCGGTTAACACGCTTAGTCAGCATGTTAAGATATTCATCATTGGTGGTGATCCCTGCGCTTAGCAGTAAATAATCCTCAAAGTAGCTGGTTGAGCCTTCTGCTAGCCACAATAAATCAGTGTAGTTTGGTGCGACGTAATCATAAGGAACCATACCTGCTGGGCGATAGTTTTTGACATTCCACGTGTGAATGAACTCATGTGCTGCTGTAGAGATAAAACCAATGTAATCATCTCTTTCTTTAAAACTGTCTCTATGTCTTTGAATAATCGTCGAGTTTAAGTGCTCTGTTGCCCCTCGTGCACCACTGGTTGCATGCACCATAAAGACATAACGGTCATAAGGATAGTCGTGCCAAATGAGCGTGCCGGTTTGAACGAGTTTTTTAAGATCAGCGAGCATTTGTTCAACGTCATAGTTGCCGTCGCCCCAAATAACTAATTCATATTTACGGCCATCTACCTCAAACTTATGCAGCTGATTAATGCCAGTTTCAATAGGGGAATCTAACAATATGTCATAGTTATCGGCTTTGAAGCTGTGTTTTGAATCGGCAAAGTCCATACCGGAAACAGAGCGCCAGCCTTTCGGAACATTGAGCTCAACAGATACAGGCTCAGATCTGAAAGATTCACTAAACATCAAAAAGCCAGATGCATCAATAAAGGCGTGGGTGTCGTCTATGTGTCTGGCTCGAAGACCTAACTCATTGGCATAAATCTGGTATTTAACCGTCAGTTCGGTCGGCTCGCTAAGGTGTACACGCCATGTGCTTTTATCAATTTTTTCCCATTTTTGTACTTGCCCGTTTTGAGACTTGGCGTCAAAAAAGCGTACGCCATTGGCTAAATCCAATATCTCGTAGCGACCTGTGCGCCAATCTGGGAGTTGCACATCAATGCTTGACTGTGAGGATTTTGGAAACTTTACTTCCACTTCTGCAAGGTGATGCTGTGGTTGCGTAATTGAAATACGGTAGTCGACGTCAGCATAAACACTAAATGTTGCTGTACATGCTAAGGCAATAAGACTTTTCTTCATTATTATTTGTCGGTAATTCGAGATATGATCAATTTACCAAATCAGCAACTTACACGCTAAGTAATATCGATGAGTAAACAGCAAACTCCGATACGTTACCACGTTAAATTTCTGCACATAACGACCTAATTTGTTGTAGACTTAATAACTAAGAGATTATTTTATGATTGGAAATCTGTGACTGACAATGCCTTAATGCTCGAGCAAAAATTAAAGCAAGCCATAGAGGCTAGAAAAACGCTTGAGGATGCAAGAAAACAACAAGTAGAACTTCTAACTCAGTTTGCTGCAAAGTTATCTCTCGCCTGCAAAGGGCAAGATGTTTCGCTTGATAATCAGCTGGCTAAGTTTCGTACTGTGCTTAATAAAGGTGTTGATTTTGAGCAGCTAGCGCCGTTTATCGATGGTATCTCTGAGCCATTGAAGTCTCAAGAAGTGACCAACTCCAATAACCAAAAAGCGTTGCAAGTAGCGATTCAACAAAGCGGCAAGTTGCTGCAAAAGCTTAAAGGCCTGCCAAATGAATCACGCAGAAAGTTGCGTCATTTGTTAGATGTTGAACTTGAAGAAATTAACTCCACTAATGCTTACATCCCAGTGCTAGAGTCTTTAGTTTCAATCTATCACACCGTTTTGCAATCTAAAGTAGAAGTTAGGGAAGAAACCGGCGATGGCCGTCATCCTGAGTTAGCTGCAGAGCTTCAAGCTTTAATCAACGAATTAATTTTCGAAGACGAAGTGATAGAAAAGGTTAAAGAGATCCGGGCAAGCGTTGCTGACGATGACAGTTTAGATAATTTATATTCTGCAGCGACAGAGATCATTAAAATTATTGCGCAAACGATTGCCAAAGAACGCCAATCTGCGCAAGGCTTCTTAGTTTCTTTAAATCAGACACTAGAAGAGCTACATCGTTCTATTGTTGAAACAACAGCACGTTCAAAATCAACATCTAAAGAGCTGCAATCGTTAAACAATAAAATTGAATCAAAAATTCAGAACTTAAATCAGCAAACCCAAAACGCCAGCTCAATAACAGAACTTAAGGCCTTGGTCGATAATGAGTTGAAGCTATTGAGTGCAGATTTGATAGCGCGTGAAAAACTCGAAAAAAATGAGCGAGAGGCGCTGCTAGACTCCTTTGATGCAATTAATAATCGAATTAACATTTTAGAATCTAAAGTTTCAAATTATAAAAAACGGCTCAGTGAACAAAAATTTAAAAGCTTACTGGATAGCTTAACCAAATTACCAAATAGAGCCGCGTTTGATGAGCGCCTAACCCATGAAATGCATTTATTTGAGATTAATGACTCAGATGTGACTCTAGTTGTGATCGACGTCGATCACTTCAAGTCAATCAACGACCGCTATGGACATAGCGCGGGCGACAAAACATTACAGGTGATCGCAAGAGCGCTTAAAAAGTCTATCAGGAAAAGCGATTTCATCGCACGTTACGGCGGTGAGGAATTTGTCTTGCTAATGCCGGGGATGCCATTGACTCATGCGCAAAAACCGCTTGAAAAAGTCAGGCAAGTCATTAAATCTATACCATTCAAATTTAAAGAAAAAGAAGTCGAAATTACGATTTCTCTCGGCGCTACTCAGTTTGTCAAAGGGGATACAGCGCTCAGTGCCTTTGACCGAGCCGATGCTGCGCTTTATGAAGCGAAGAACAGCGGGCGAGATAGGCTATGTTTTAAGTAAATAGAGTTAACTTGGGTAAAGGCTGAGTGGCGAGCTTTTATACTCGTCCCCGCTTTGCTTAGTTATACCAATTCGTTTAATTAAGCGTTCTATTTTGAGGCAAGAAAATCTTGTCGATAACACCGCTACCGCGTCCTGCTATCGCCAAGGTACCTACATCCATGTAGGCAAGGCGAAAATTTTGCTGTTTAGTTGTTCTAAATGAGAAATTTTTAACGCAGTTAGCGTCTGATTTGCTCCTTCAAATTGAGCAAGTATTAAGACTAGTTGGTATTACCACCCGCTGCGCATAACAAACAAGGAGTAAGCCTATGCAAATAGAGCTAAACCCAACTGGGGTTCTTAACTTATTATCAAGATTGGAAGTCGATTTACTTCAGCAGTCAACCACAAGTGAGAGGTATAGGCTTTTTAGAAATTGTGCATTGGCGGTGTTGAACGTAGGTAGCCATACTGATTCCAGCTCAGAAATATACGATAAATATGAAGATTTTGATATTCAGCTACTCGCACGTGAGCGAGGAATAAAAATTGCGTTAAGCAATCCCCCCGAGTCAGCTTTTGTCGATGGTCAAATAATTACCGGTATTCATGAGCACATATTCTCTGTGATCCGCGATATACTTTTTATTTGTCAAAAATACCATGGTGAGAATAAATCTCCGGTGGAAATTACTCATATGGTTTTTGACATGCTGCGTAACGCCGATGCGCTTGAAGTGAATAAAGACCCTAACATGATTGTCTGTTGGGGCGGTCATTCAATCAATGAAGTTGAATACAAATATACCAAGGAAGTGGGCTATCAACTGGGCCTTCGTGGTCTGAATATTTGTACTGGTTGTGGACCAGGAGCTATGAAAGGGCCAATGAAAGGAGCTACAATTGGCCATGCCAAGCAACGGATCTCTAATAATCGTTATTTAGGGTTAACCGAGCCCAGTATTATTGCCGCTGAGCCGCCTAATCCTATTGTTAATGAATTAGTGATTTTGCCTGATATTGAAAAACGTCTAGAAGCGTTTATCCGTATCGCACATGGCATTATTATTTTCCCAGGCGGTGCCGGAACAGCTGAAGAGCTGCTTTATTTACTGGGTATTTTGTTACATCCAGAAAACGAAAAGCAATGTTTACCTGTGATCTTAACTGGCCCTAAAGAGTCAGCTGCATATTTTGAAGAGCTCAGTGCTTTTGTTGAAAAAACACTTGGGAAAGAAGCCCTGTCTAAGTTTGAGATTATCGTAGACAATCCAGAACTGGTAGCCAAAAAGCTCAAGCAGTCGATGGCAACGGTGCGTGAGTATCGTAAGTCTCAGGGTGATGCCTATTACTTTAATTGGACATTAAAGATTGAAAATGATTTTCAGCATCCTTTTTCACCGACGCATGAAAATATGTCTGGCTTAGACTTACACTTAGCGCAACCAAAACAATTACTGGCCGCTAACTTAAGACGTGCTTTTTCTGGTATTGTTGCCGGTAACGTGAAGGATGAAGGTATTACAGCAATTAAACAGCACGGTCCGTATGAATTAAGTGGTGATAAATCACTGATGGCCGATATGGATAAGCTGTTGGGTGCATTTGTAGCTCAAGGGCGAATGAAGTTACCTGGAAGCAAATATATACCGTGTTATAAAATTAAAGCTTAGAGTGAATGAATAATTTGTTGTTAATAGATGCGCTTAACCTTATCAGGCGCATCTATGCCGTTAACGAACCAAAAGGTAATAAAGAACAAGAGGCTCATATTAAGGCCTCTTGTCTTCGTGTAGAGCAAGCTACTCGTAGCTTGTTACGTAAAACGGGGGCGACACACGCCGTTGCGGTCTTTGATGGTGATAAAAGTTGGCGTTATCACTTCTACCCAAAATATAAAATAAGTCGTCAACCTATGCCCGAATTCCTAAATCATAACCTCGATAAGTTTTCAGAAGCGTTTGCAAGTGTTGGTGTTAAATCATTTAATCCCGAACATGATGAAGCTGATGATGTGATAGCGACGCTTGCTTGTAAAGCCGCTGCCGCCAATGTTAACTGCACGATAGTATCGACTGATAAAGGCTTCTTACCCCTGATCAATGATGCTATCTCTGTGTACGACTATTTCAAAAAGTCGATAATTTCGCTTGAAGATATCAAAAGTCGATTTTCTGTGACCCAAAGCAAGCTCGAAATGTTTTGGGCATTAAGTGGTGACAAGACGAACGATATTCCAGGTGTTGCTGGGGTTGGTGTCAAAACAGCGCAAGAGCTGCTTGCAAAGCATGATGACTTTGAAAATATGCTAAAAGATGAGACAGTAAAGCCTGCTGCAAAAGCAAAATTAGAGGCCGGAGCAAGCGATTATGTTACAAGTCTGGCACTAGTGACACTAAGGAGAGATATTGAAATTGGCTTTAGTTTGAAGGATATACGAGTGGTTTGAAGGGACTTTTTATTGGCAATGTATTACATCGTCGCTAAGCGCTAGGCTAATGTAGGTGACTTTGATATATTGCATGCAAGCGTATCTCAGTTTTGTTGATACAGAGTCCATTTTACCCATTCTTTATTGAGCAGTTAGATGATTAGGAAAATATTACAGTACATATTTCTTGGCCTTGCGGTTTACGTTACTGTGGTGTTTCTCGTTATCAACTACTATAAAGATGATCCGCAAGCGATGATTTGGCAGGATCGAGAAGCATTTAATAATCGTTTCATTCGTAACCTTAGCCTTGAAAAACCAACTGAGTTGGATACAGTATTAGATACCTTGGGTAGTCCGGATCTAACGTATGTAAAGAAGAAACAAGATAATACGATTTTACAAATTGTATTTTATCGTACTCAGCTTGTAAAACCGGACGGGATTACGACGGAAGATGAATGTACTGGATTATTATTTGAAAATGGCGTACTGAAGCTTTGGGGTCCTGGTGCAAGGGTTACATTTGATAAAGTGTCATACCAATCAGATTAATGTTCCAACCAATTTTAAGGGTGAAATAACATATTAGTTTCGTTAAAAACGCCTCATTTAGAAAAATTAGATAGCAAAGTTTTTGTCTTGCGAGTAGGGCTGTTTTTCTGCTTAGCAATAGGCCGTTTACTTAATAAAATTGGTAAAGTTTGATGGACGCAAGGATAGTCACTAGTAAAACACTGTTTGCGATAGCTCAGGGCACACACAAAGTATTACGTCTTTATTATCACAAAGAAAAGTGGTCATCTATTTACCCTACCCTAGTTAAACTTGCACAGCTTTATATGGACTGTTACGAGTCCTCCCCTAGCAGCTTGCATGGACAGCTTGGGCTTTATTCACAA
Source organism: Pseudoalteromonas sp. A757 (assembly GCF_004103285.1). NCBI lineage: Bacteria > Pseudomonadati > Pseudomonadota > Gammaproteobacteria > Alteromonadales > Pseudoalteromonadaceae > Pseudoalteromonas > Pseudoalteromonas sp. A757. The sequence goes on along the minus strand of NZ_QNQN01000068.1, from coordinate 179,725 downwards.
AACTTGGGCTACAACACCAATCTGGTCATGAATCAAAATGTGTTGGTTTGTATGGCTTGTCATCACTTAAATTTCTCGCGTGCCGTAACTGAAGAATTATTGCTTGCGAGTTTTGCAGACTATTTATGCGTTGCCCGCGAAAGCGACCAACTTGCAGCGGGTAAAAAGCTAGACGCGCAGCAAGATAAGCTTTGGAAAGTTCGACATCAACTGGCAGTACAAATACTGAGTGATGGACAAACACCGAACTTGCAGTGCTTGCGAGTTTTATCTCGCCTTTCAAATTACGACAACAAACTAGTATCCTCTATTCCCCAACGGTTTAATGACCATGCTTCTTTGATCGTGGCAATTGCTCATCGAATAGCAAGCCTAATAACACCAACCTATAGACAAAATAGTATGGCTTTAGATCGAGCAATTAAGCTTCTTTATGGCAAACTTAATTACACTTTTGCATTAAAGGTACTGAGTGCAATTGCTGGGGCATTTGTAAAACATCCCGCGGGAATGCTGTGTGAAATTAAGGGCGAAGTGGGCTTTTTGGTGATACAAAGTAGTAGTGAGAAAATAATTGCTGTTGTTGAACAAGGGCAAACTAAAAAGTTGGCGAAGGCCAATCGTAGGTTCCAATTCCACTGTAGCTTGACCACAGCGACAGATGCTAATCTCCTATACAATATTTGGGATAGAGCCGCTGAACCAGTAGTACAACCTTTTGGTTCTGAACACTCTCATTTATTAGCAACAGTAAAAGCATTATCTCACAGTCAATTTCAGAGTATTCGGGCACTTGAAAAACTGATTTGTGAGTTTGAATCAGTTTCAAGTGCGGTTCAGATCGCAGCTAAGCAGTATAACCGTGAAAATCTAAAAGCCGCATCCGTCAGGCACTCGCTTGCAATGGTGGGACTTGATGCAGCAGGGTTACTGGCGCAGCGGGTGTTGCTTGAACAAATTATAACAAATCACAAACTTCCTTTTACAGAAGATGTCGTGCATAAATACGGCATAATTAGTCAAATCATTGCCTTATATGTGGGTGAGAGTTATGGTGAACAATTTGAGCGTTTGTTGTCGCCGTTCGCAGCAGTTATTGTGTTTCTGGTGACCAAACAAGGGGTTGAGATCCAACATGCTACTGCGCTCCACTCTCGTGAGTATTCAGAAGAACTAGTATCAATTGCTAACCTATTTGGGATCCGTGCAATAGCAAAAGAAAAATACCTAGACTTTAATCAGCAGTACTTTGAAAGAAGTATTCTTCACAAAGCCATGCTAGAGAGCGAAACGCTAAACAAGTCTCAGATCAATGCTCAGTGTAGACTATTCATTTTTATAAAACTGATTGCACTTAAAGTGATATCACCAAATTTTGTGTTAACTGCCTGGCAAAAGCAATTAGTTGACGATGTTTTAGCTGAAAGTCGTTTTGTTACCGCACAAAAGTTCGATTTGGCGTTACTAGAGACTGGATTTTACTCATCTATTGCCTGATATTTATTCTATAAATACTATCAATAACAAGCATAAATGATATGTATGTCATTTTTCCATTCCATACTGGAATAAGACCTAATTAATTGCTATAAAACGCGGCTTAAACAAGCGAACGTACACCTTTGTTAATTTCTACTAAACTTAGTCTGCAATTCTTCTCGGGTGTATTCCAACTTTTGATAAAGGAAAAAACATGGCACAGCAAACCATCACAGTTATCCGTGGCGACGGCATTGGCCCTAGCATCATCGATTCAGCAATCGAGATCTTAAAAGCCGTAGGTTGCGACTATGAATATGAATACGTAGACGCAGGTTTGGCTGCATTAGAAAAAACAGGTGAATTACTTCCAGCTGCAACGCTAGAAGCGATTGAGCGTAACAAGATCACGCTAAAGGGCCCACTAACTACACCTGTTGGCGAAGGTTTTACTTCTATTAACGTGACATTACGTAAGCATTTTGGCCTTTACGCAAACGTTCGTCCAGTTAAGTCATTTGAAGGTACTAAAGCACGTTACGATGATATTGATATCATTACCGTACGTGAAAATACGCAAGGTATGTACTCAGGTCTTGGTCAAGTTGTTTCTGAGGATGGCAACGAAGCGGAAGCAATGTCAAAGATCACTCGCGAAGGTGCTGAAAAGATCGTAACTTTCGCTTATGAGTTAGCAAAGCGTGAAGGTCGTAAAAAAGTAACTGCGGTTCATAAAGCGAACATCCTAAAATCAACTTCAGGCCTATTCCTTAAAGTTGCTCGTGAAGTGGGTGAGCGTTACCCTGAAATCGAATCAGCAGAAATGATCGTTGATGCTACTTGTATGAAACTAGTAATGACACCTGAAGAGTTTGATGTGATCGTAACAACAAACCTATTCGGTGACATCCTTTCAGATCTTTGTGCGGGCCTTGTCGGTGGTCTTGGTATGGCACCAGGTGCGAACATTGGTACTGATGCTGCAATCTTTGAAGCGGTTCACGGTAGTGCTCCAGACATCGCAGGCAAAAACCTTGCAAACCCAACTTCTGTTATTCTTGCGTCAATTCAAATGCTTGAGTACTTAGGCGAAGCTGATAAAGCGGAAAGAATCCGCAGTGCAGTGGCTGACGTTATTAAGAGCGGCGACCGTACAACTCGCGATCTTGGTGGTAGCCACGGCACTACCGATTTTACACAGGCGGTAATTGAGCGCCTTTAATTCTTAACGCTTGATTTAATCTTTGGGTGGTGCGTTAGCACCACCTTCTTCTTAATCCCACTAGAATCCCACCAATTAACGCAAACCACCCGATACTACCTCCAGACGATCCGCTATCACCAGAATCCGTCGGCGTTGTTGTTGGGGCCGTTACTGTGATCTCGACAGTGCCTTTAGTGCTTTGATCTGCGCCATCCGACAGCGTTAACACGACATTGTATGTGCCCGCTTGAGCGTAACTATGCATTGTAGTTAAACCAGAACCTTGCGTGCCATCACCGAAATCCCAATTAGCTTGATAGTTACCATCACCACCAGCAGCAGTTACGACAAAGCTTGCCTGTAAGTTAGATGTGGTCGCTGCGGCTTCTATGCTAAGTGGCACTACCACTGTCACCGAGGTTGATTTAGCTACCGCCTCACCTTCGACATCTTTCACATTAAGCGTTACCGTGTACGTGCCGCTTAGCTCATAGATATGTTCGACTGAGTTTGATGTCGCGGTTGCCCCGTCACCAAAGTTCCACTCAAGCTCATAAGGCGCTTTGCCACCAATGATTTCGGCATTGAAGACAAAACCTTGCCCTACTGCGGTCGCTTTGATATCACCGACAGCAAGTGGGATTGGCTCTACATTACCAACGCTGACATTTGAGCTCAACGCTGAGCTGCTCCCATCTGCTTTGGTGCGTGTGAACATTACCGTATAGTTGCCAATATCTTGATAGTTATGAACAGGTGAAAGCGCTTTACTTGTTTGACCATCACCAAAGTTCCACAAAAAGCTATCTGATTCGTTTAAAGCTAAGCCTTTGACATTGAACTTAACGGTGTTTTGCGATTGTACTTGAGTGATTTGAGGATCGCTGAGATAAATTACACCAACTTGTGCACTGCTTGCATCTTCTTCTATGGTATTCAATCTAAGTTGAACACCAAAACCTGGCAAATTAACACCTGATTCCTTTTGGATTGAGAAGGTGTAATCCTGAGTATCATCAAACGTACTGATTGGCGTTAGATGTTGATCGCCAAGACCCGCTTTTTGAGTATCTAAACGCAGAGTTGCATCTTTGACCTGAATAATACTCGTTGCGGGTGTAGTGCCGTCGGCTTTGAAAATAGGGTTTTGGTCTTGATCAATCACCAACATATCACCAGAACCGGGGTGTAACGAAGTAGAGTTATTGCTTTGCCCATCGTTGCTGTACCACATCAACACACCTGAATTATAACCCGATAAAGACAAACCAGCATCTAACCCTCTAAATGAGCGCAAATGCGCATAGTATGCGTTACTAGGCTTAGCTCTGTAGCCTGAGATTTTACGAAAACCGTTGTAGATTAGGTCATTTGTTGGCTCCGCAGTATTGGTATAAATTTTCGTACCATCCGCTGTCACTTCGATATTATCTAGTAATACTCCTTTGAGCGTTTCAAAATCGTCGGTTTGATAAACGAATGTCACGGTGATAGTTTGTCCTCGGTACGCTGAGATATCAAAATCTAGCGTAATTGGATTAGCGCCAAAAGCAGACGACTCGCCATCCATGTAGTGAGTGATATTGGAGTAATTTGGATGGTTTGATTTTGTTGTATTTCCCGCTATTGGCTGTCCATTTACCGCCACTTGGAAAATATCGTAGTTGAGCTCGATACTATAATTTGCAAGCATGGATAATGAAATTTGACTTGCGTTGGGTAAACTTAAGGTAAAACTTGCTTGATTATTGAGTTTGTCGTCTTCTCCGGAGTAATAGTGATAATTCCCATCAAGTGGCGTTATGAACTCTTCTAGTTGCGCAGGCAGATTTATTTTTATTTGATTCGTAGTACCATTGTTCACTCCAATATCCGTGAGTGTTACCGTTTGTTCTGTACTCAAGTCGTCTAATGTGTACTCGGTTTGGTTTAACCAATTTCCTGCATAATTTTGTTGTAAAAACTCGAGGCTTTTAGGGGAAAACTGGGTCGGCTGCGAGCCACTTAATTGACCTAAGTAACTGCCTGAAGACATGACCGACCATAGCGCAACGGGTTCACCTATGTCATTGGAATTTAAATCGTATTCGTCCGGTAATCCGAGGTCATGACCAAACTCATGGACAACCACGCCAATTGCAGCATCGATAGGATTAATGGTGTAGTTATAAACTTTGTAGTTGGTATCTGGAATTGCTTTTGGTTGGTTGTTTTCATCAAATACGAAGAAGCGATGTGACCAAATTGCGTCAGTATCTAATACGCCGCCACCTGCTTCTTGACCAATACTTGAATGAAATAACATGACATGGTCAATAATGCCATCAGGTTCAAGGCGGTTGCCATCACCATCTATATCGTTCAAATCTGTTTTATCGTACTCAGATAAGTCGATATTAAATTGAGTCACGGCCTTACTAACAGCTTCGAATACTAACTCTTCCGGCCTTAAGTCGCGGGTATCGCCTTCTTGCTTGCCGTAGTAGGCTGCGTTTTGAGAGGCTCTTACCCAACCAAATGCATTGCCAGATACTTTAAAGCTACCGCCTGAGGCCGCTTGATAAAACTGGGTAGCTGATTGTAACGTTTCATTGTTCGGTCCGTTATAGCCGCTATCTGAATATAATAATGATTGGTAGTGAGACGCGGGATAGCTCGAGTAGTACATGTCTGTATCACTCGGATTTAGTCGGTTTTGGTCGTTAGGTAAATCCGGGAAATCGACCAGAATAGCAAGAATTTTGGCTTCATTAAGTGTTTGCGCCGTACCCACTGCAAATTGTTTGGCTAACTTAGTATTGCCAAGGTGCACATTTTTAATTGCATAAGGTGTTTTTATTTGATTTGCAATAGGCTTTGTCTTGGTGAATTGCTCAAGCGCTATTTTCCGCTCGTATTCACTCAGCGTGCGGCCGAGCTTTTTCTCCTGCCAATAGATAACCTGATCTTTATAGATTACCTGAGCTTGCGCCGTACTTGATAGCAGTGTGGCCGATGCCAATATGCTTAGTTTAAAAATGTTCATCTAAGAGACCCCAGTACAATTGAGCTTTAAGTTTAGCATTTTTATCGTTTTGTTCCCGTATAAGTTCTACTAAATAAAAAATCTAATTGGTGGTTAGTTTTAAATTGAAATGTAATATTTCAACAATTGAAATGTGGAATAGTGGAATTTATATCTAATACTGTGTAGGCTAACTTTGAAATCAACTTAAAGGCAAAATAATGACAAATTTCTTTCAACTAATCGTTCTCGTGGTGGTACTGGTCTCTTCATAGAGTTCAGCGGGGAGCTATTACTTGAAAGAAATACTCAAACCCCGCAACCAGCGGGGTTTTTTTTTGGATTTTAGAAATATAACAGGCACGCACAGTCAACGAGGAATGAGGTAATGGCAGAGCAATACAACGGCTCCGAGCTAGTAGTAAAAGCATTGAGCGCATTAAAAGTAAAATACATATTTGGCTACCCTGGAGGGTCGGTTCTTGATCTTTATGATGCGTTGTTTCAGCAATCAGATATTGAGCATATCTTGGTTAGGCATGAGCAAGCAGCAACTCACATGGCAGACGGTTATGCCAGAGCAACGGGAGATGTCGGTGTTGTCCTTGCGACCAGTGGCCCAGGTGCTACTAACTGTATTACAGGGATCGCGACGGCCTATATGGATTCAATCCCAATGGTTGTACTTTCAGGGCAAGTACCTTCAAACCTAATCGGCGATGATGCATTTCAAGAGACGGATATCGTTGGTTGCTCTCGTCCTATCGTTAAACACAGTTTTAACTGCCGGGACGCGACAAAAATCCCAGAAGTGTTAGCTAAGGCATTTTATCTAGCCAACTCTGGTAGACCGGGACCAGTTGTGGTTGAGTTGCCAAAAGATATTTTGAACCCTGCGCTTAAATTCGATTACCAGATGCCTGAACAGATTGATATGCGTACTTACAACCCGAGTGTAAAGGGGCATTCCAAGCAGATCCGCAAAGCGGTTGAAGCCATTATTGAAGCGAAGCGTTTGGTTATCTATTCTGGCGGCGGCATCATTCTTTCGAATACCTCAGAAAAACTAACTGAGCTGGTTGAGAAACTAAACGCGCCTATCACCAATACTCTAATGGGTCTTGGTGGGATCAGTGGCACACATCCTAATTTTATTGGCATGTTAGGTATGCACGGTAGTCTTGAAGCGAATAAGGCGATGGCGAATGCCGATGTTATCTTAGCGTTAGGTGCGCGTTTTGATGACCGTGTGACTAATAATGTTAAGAAGTTTTGTCCGGATGCCAAAATTGTTCACGTTGATGTGGATCCAACTTCAATTTCTAAGACCATTCAAGCGCATATTCCAGTTGTGGGCTGCTTAGATACGGTGATGGAGCAATTGCTACGCGGTATCGAAAAAAGCGAGAAGCGCATCGACCGCGCTGCACAAGAAGATTGGTGGCAAGCAATTACCACATGGCGTGCTCAGAAATGCTTGTCGTTTACTGCCGGTGTAGAAAAAATTAAGCCGCAAACGGTTATTGAAAAGCTATACCAAATGACCAGCGGTGACGCCTATGTTTGCTCGGATGTAGGACAACACCAGATGTTTGCAGCGCAATACTATCCGTTTAAATCACCTCGTCAATGGATTAATTCAGGCGGCCTTGGCACCATGGGATTTGGTTTACCCGCTGCGATGGGCGTAAAAATGGCATTCCCGCAAAGTGAAGTATTGTGCGTAACTGGAGACGGCTCTATCCAAATGAATATTCAGGAGCTTTCAACCTGTTTGCAATACGGCCTTGCTGTCAAAGTCATCTCATTAAACAACCGCTCGCTTGGCATGGTACGCCAGTGGCAAGACATGATGTATGAGGGACGCCACGCGAGTTCTTACATGGAGTCACTGCCTGATTTTGTCGCGCTTGCAGAGAGTTATGGTCACATCGGAATTCGGGTTGATAAGCCTGAGCAACTTGATGCGGCACTGGAAAAAGCAATGTCGATTAAAGACCGACTTGTATTTTTAGATATTTTGGTTGATGAGTCTGAACATGTGTATCCAATGCAAATTAAGCAAGGTGCGATAGACGAGATGTGGTTGAAAAAAGGAGTAAAGGCATAATGAGAAGAATACTATCGATTTTATTAGAGAATGAACCAGGCTCTCTTTCTCGTATTGTGGGTTTATTTTCTCAACGTGCTTACAACATTGACAGCTTAACAGTGGGTACAACCGCAGACAAAACGCTATCTCGTATTACCATCACGACCCAAGGCGATGACCGCATTGTTGAACAAATCACCAAGCAAGTTAACAAGTTGGTGGATGTGCTTAAGGTTATTGATCTAACCGACATGCAGCACATTGAAAGAGAGCTGCTATTGGTAAAAGTCTATGCCAGAGACGAAGTAACACGAGCCGCTATCAATCGTGTTGCCGAGGTGTTTCAAGCCAGCATTATAGATATGGGCAAACAAAGCTATATATTACAGATGGTAAGCTCAGCCGACCGCCTTGAGTCTTTCTTGGATCTATTACGTCACGAAAGCGACATTATTGAACTTGTGCGCTCTGGCGCGGTAGGTATTGGCCGTGGTGACAAAGCGCTGAAAGGATAAAACCACTTACCTTTTAGCTGTCACTGTTATCTTTTTGGGCGGGTGAGCACGTTGTATTACGTACAACCCGCTTCAGCTATTTTGCATGTTAGCTTCGATTTACTCTCATTAGGTTACTGGCTATAATCTCGTTTTTATCAAGTTAGATTATACACATGGAACTCGAACGCTTCTGGCAGCTTGTCACCGCCCCCGATCATTCAAACGATAATGAATATTTAAAAACGCGTTTATCACCGCTAAGTTCAGAAGAAATTGCTCAGTTCGATGCATTATATACCAAAGAACTAAGAGCACTGTGGCATTGGGATAACTGGAAAGTGGCCTACGTGATTGCAGGCTGTAATAGCGAATATGACTTCTTAGATTTTTGTAATTGGATCATCAGTCGCGGCCCTGAAGCGGTAAGCGTACTCACTGCGGAACCAGACGAATTAGCTAATAAGTTTGCTATACCAAATAAAGACGACCTGCCCTACCCGTTTATTGACGAATTAGATTTAGTTGCAGGGTTGCTTTTTGAAGAAAAAAATCAAGACGAACTCCCGTATCACAGTGTCGTGAACTTTCCGCCGCAAGGAAAAAAGTTTAAAAATAAACCAAAACAGTTAAAGGCTGAATTACCTCAACTTTTTGGCCAATATTGGCTTGGATAAGGTTTAGTTTATTGTTTTATATGATGGGTTTTGGTTGGTCTAGATTTAGACGCTGAAACTCATTATTACCATTGCAAAATGTCGCCGCTCCAGATGCCTATCAATTCTTCGCGCTAACTTACCAAAATGACTTTGCTAAAAACACAACCTCTTGTTAAGTCTTAAGCAGAGGAATACTATGTTTTTCTCTATATCGAAAACGAAAAGAATAATGAACTTAAACACTGAATCTTTTCTTCCTCTCTGTCTATTTCTTAATTTTTTGAGTGAAAAACACCTAAGTTGAAGTTGCGATTTTTTGCCCGTATTTCGAGTAATGAAAAGCTTATACATGAATTTCTTGGCTGGTGGCCATATATGATTGCTGGCATTAACAACTTCCGCCACCTCCACCATCCCCTCCTGAATTGCCGGAAAAGCCAAAGTACACGTTCGAGCTATCTGAAGTTCATATTACCTCGTCTTGCTAGTACTGCCCATTTGTACGAACCATTTCATTAGCGTACACAGGCTCGCCATTATATTCAGTGAGAAATTCATCAGACACTTCGAATCCGTATGCCTTGTATAACTCCTTTGCAGGCTCATTTGTCTTGGCGACAAAAAGGTTCGCCTTGCCGCATATTTGAGACAAAAGGAATTCAAGTATTTTTCTTCCGACTCCGTTTCCTCTAGCACTAGGGCAAACAAATAGTGCCCTAATCTCTGACCCAAATATTGCTCCAAACCCAAGAATATTCCCATCATCAAAAACGTATATCTTTGATTCCCTAAGCGCAGACAATCTCTTTTTATCATTCTCTAGAGGCAAGAGCTTAAATGCTTTCTTCTCAAAACGAAGCTCATCTAGCTTAGATTTTGAATAGATTTCCAAAACTCTTGGGTAATCGTTCTCGTTGAACTCTCGAATATTCATGAGATGCTAGCTCTTATCAATTTTAAATATATCCATTGTACGTTGTAGCGTATCGCTGTTTAGTTTCATATCTTTAAACAATTCATTTAACGCTTTCGACGTATCTAATTCATGGTTTGCGGCTTCTAATACGGCAGCGGTATTTTGTGAGATATCGGCGGCGACTTCTGATTGTTCGCTGGCTGCCGTAGCAACCGAGGTTGTTAGTTTTTCTACATGTGTACTGTGTTCGTTTACTCTGAGCGATACTTTACGCGTTTCTTCTACTTCGTTCATGGTATTTTGTGTGAGCAGTGTGTTTTCTCTGATTGATTTAACAACGCTTTGGCTTATTTCTGACAAGCTAAGTAGTAGCGTGGAAATTTGCTCTGAAGATTGTTTACTGTTGTTTGCAAGTCCTCGGACTTCATCGGCCACAACTGCAAAGCCGCGGCCATGCTCGCCGGCTCGGGCTGCTTCTATTGCGGCATTGAGTGCTAGCAGGTTCGTTTGCTCAGCGACACTGCGAATTGAATCCAAGATAGTATTTATCTCAGACACCTGCTTTTCCATACTGGCAGCCATCTCGTCGACGACGTTCATATTCGTCGAAAGTGTTCTCATGGTATCTAAGTTCTTTTGATTGTCTGCAAGTAATTGCTGTGATTCGATATTAAGTTGGTCGCTGGCATCCAGTGTGTCTTGCGCAAGTTTTGCGATTTCTTGGCTTGTTGTGGCCATTTCTTCTATTGCAACGGCAATAGAAGATGCCATCCCTTGGGTTTTTTGTGCATCCTCATTGACATTAGAGGCTGCTAAATGCATTTTTTCGCCAAGCCTTGTACCTACCTGTACCGAATTTGCCAGGCCAACCATTAAATCTTTAAAAGCATAAATCGTATTGTAAATTGATTCAGAGATTTGCCCAAGCTCGTCGCGAGTGTTTAGGCGCATATCTAAAGTCAAATCGCCCTCTTCCGCTACGCGTTTTAATATGCTCGTTAATTGTGAAAGTTCTGAGCGTAGTGAGTGAATAAGGTGAAGGTTGATCAGCGCGATAAAGGCGAGTACTACGACAAAAAGCGCAAACATAAGTATGCTATCAAATGCTATATCTGATTTGTTCTTTTGACTGTCTTCAATTGTCATTTCCCAAACGGAATCGAGCTTGGCCTTGAACTTACCGATTAAACTCGTCGCTGCAGAGAACCACTCGGCACTTGAAGGTAAGCGGTTAAAGTCAATTTCTCCTTGGCTTTCAAGAGTATCAAGTATTCGATTAAACGCTTTTGCCTCGCTTGAAGATAAAATAGTTTGTATATTGCTTTGGCCTGTACCTTCTAGGGCGGTCTCCAGTTGATGCAATGACATCTCTAGCTGTTGGCGATAGTATTTTATATCGTCTTTGAGGGTGTTTGACATTACTTTTTTCGCAAGCACACCATTGACCTTGCCCCGGAGCTGACCAAGGCGCTCTTTGCTTTGGGCGATAAGAAAAGCAATAGAAAGATCAGAAGATAAGGTTCGATCTGATACATAGGCCTGAATCTTTGCCGCCGTATCCAAAGAAACCTGATTGAGTTTGCTGTAGTAAGCAAAGGCATTGCCGCCGTTTTTCCTGTCTACTTCACTCCTTACCTTTTGCTTTTCGGTCTCCACTTCAAAAATATACGGTAACCATTTTTGCACGTTTTTATCTTTTAGAAACTGCGAATTGTTAATTGACTTTAACGTGGATATCGTTTGATCAGCAATTTCGCGTTGCAGGCTTACTTTCGTTTTATTTTCGCTACTTGGATCACCAAGGAAACCAGCTGTTAAACCACGTTCTACCGCGTGGTGGTGCGCCACTTTTTCTATGGCGTCGAGTAAAACGACGTAATTGATATTTTGTTCAGCGGCGTTGTACTCTCTCCAATTATGCAAAACGTTTTTGCCCACTAAAAATAGTAAAAATGCCAGCAGCGATATAGAGCTTATCATCGTTAGCTGCATAATTGAGAATCTTTTCAAAATACCCATTCGTCTCTCCGTAGTGCGAGCGTAGATTATTGTTTAATCAACATAACTATAGTTCAACAAAATTAAGATGAGATATTTTGTAACAAACATCATGATTGATTTAGTTTTTCTAGGCTGTAAGGATATGATGAATGTTCTCTAAAGTAGTTTTTCTGAAAGCGAATGGTAACGCAGTGTTATTACCTTCTTGGTGCTGATAATGGTATTGGCACCAAAAAATAAACAGATAAATGTATGAAAGGATTTATCAAACTAATATTGGTGCGCTTATCCCATTGAAGTCTTATGCAGTCGTATTTACGTGTCAAGGTATAGTGTACGACCTTTACTCAAAAGGTGACAATCGTTATGAAGTAAGGTTTGAACGTGAGCCTGATTTCGACCTTGAGCCTGTTGTTATCTATCCAGAACAGCACTACATTTTGGCTACAGTTTTAGATGCCATGATGGTGAGAGTGGAAACGCCTTATTCGGTCTTACAAAAGTCATCGATAAAAAAACAAAAGGGCGCCGACGGCGCCTTTAGAAATTAACCTGTAATGATCCTCAACATTCTACGAAGTGGCTCTGCAGCCCCCCATAAAAGTTGGTCACCAACGGTAAATGCACTGATATATTTTTCACCCATAGTGAGCTTTCTTATTCTGCCGACAGGAATACTCAGTGTGCCAGTAACATTAACCGGAGTTAGTTCTTTTGCAGTAATATCACGCTCATTTGGAATAACGCGCACCCATTCATTATGTGCTGCTAGAATTGCTTCTATTTCTTCGACGCTTCGATTTTCACGTAACTTGATGGTGAGCGCTTGTGAATGACAGCGCATGGCGCCAATTCTTACACACAATCCGTCGATAGGAATGGGTTGCTTTGATGAGCCAAGGATTTTGTTTGCTTCTACTTGTGCTTTCCACTCTTCTTTACTTTGACCAGATGGCATTGGAACGTCAATCCATGGAATTAAGCTGCCAGCCAAGGGCACACCAAATTGATCTTGTGGTAAAGATTCATCTTTGATTTTTTCTGCCACAAGCTTATCAATTTCTAAGATGGCCGAACTTGGGTCGTCTAGTTGTGCTTTAACAGAGTTGTGGATCTCACCCATTTGAGTGATGAGTTCACGCATATTTCTTGCGCCTGCACCTGATGCCGCTTGATAGGTCATTGGGCTCACCCACTCTATTAAGTCTTGCTCGAATAAACCACCAAGCGCAAGTAGCATAAGAGAAACCGTGCAGTTACCACCGACAAAGGTTTTTACGCCTTGTTCAAGACCTTGTTGAATGACATCGTTATTGACAGGATCAAGCACAATAATACTGTCTTTTTCCATTCTTAGTGCAGAGGCAGCATCTATCCAATAGCCTTCCCAGCCCTGTTCACGCAATGAAGGATATACAGATTTGGTATAATCTCCGCCTTGGCAGGAGATGATAATATCCATTTCGCTAAGCGATTGAATGTCGCTTGCGTCTTGAAGCGGCTTTGGCTCACCACCACCTTTAACAACGGGGCCAAGTTGACCTGCTTGTGAGGTAGTAAAGAAGTGTGGATCAATGACCTCAAAGTCATTTTCTTGCTGCATACGCTCCATTAGCACGGAGCCTACCATTCCACGCCAGCCGACGAGTCCTACTTTTTTCATGATATGTGCCTTAATTTTGGTTATACGGTTCATTGCGTGAGTCGTATGTCTAGATGGCTACCTTAGCAAAAGAATACGCGATGGACTAGCTAGAAGTTAGGATTTTAAAATAAAAAACCCCGCATGGCGGGGTTTGGATACAACATGTAAAGGTTGTCCTAATTTAACGCATTTGCGTCAACAAGAACTCGGTACGAAGCCAGCTATAGTTTTGTTTTTAAAGCGCTTAAATAATGTTACTGGTTAAATATGACAGATATATTAACAACCTAGTAACTTACTGAAGTATTTAGATATATTTTATATATAGACTAACTATACACAAAGTTACAGAACTTAGTCTATGAAATAACGAGTAACAAAGAAAAAAATTTAGAAAGATTGATAAAGATCAAAAAAGCCAAGGCATGCCTTGGCTTTGGTTAAAGCTTAGTTGCTCCTTAGAACTCGTAGCTGTAGCTCAGGCTAACTGAGGTGCCAACATCTTTTTGTCTTACTACCACGTCAGATTGAGTTACTTCTTGATCTTCATTTAGCAAGTTCTTGACTTTAAATTTAATTTTAGAGTTAAAGTCTGGATACCAAGTATATACTAGATCAAGCGAATGAAATGGCTGCTCATAAGCATCATCTCTACCACCAATCCCAGAAGCCAAAATACGCTCTCCAAAGACGTTATAGACTAGAGAACCGCTATGTTGACCATCAGCCGAGTCATAGTTTAATTGCATATTAACCACATACTCTGAGTGACCCGTCATACGCTTCGTTGGGTTGGTTAAGTTACCAGCACGAGCAGGATCTATCGATACTTCAGAATCACTCAGGGTGATGTTACCTGACGTAAAGAAGCCACTCGCAAGACCCGATAAGTCGTATAACCATTCGGCTTCAATACCGTATACTTCACCTTCCTCACCGTTTACGAAGGTTGCTGTATAGTCTTCATCACCAACGCGCAAGATAGTTTCTATTGGCGCGGTGATATCTTTATAGAATGCCGCAATTGAGAAGTTGTCGCCATTATCCATATAGTACTCAAAGCGCGCGTCATAGTTTTTCAGGTCGCTACTTTTAAGGCCAGCTACACCGAAGGTGCGGATATCGGTTAATGGATCATAGTAGGCAACCGGTACTAACTCACGTAAGTCAGGACGTACAGTGGTTTCACCATAACCAAAACGTACTTGATAGTTACCGTCTGAAAGATACGTTAGCGATAGTGCGTTAAAGAAGTTATCTTCGTTAACTGTACCGGCTAAAATACGCTCTTCATCGTAAATCGTTTCCATCGTTATGCGGTCGAAAATCAGACTCGATGTTGCAAGTGACACTTGTTTAAAGTCCTCGTAACGAATACCACCACTAATACGCCAGGTATTGTCGAAGAAGATATCAAACTCACCATAGCCCGCATCTATCTTTTGAGCGGCAATGTAATCATCTGCTGCTGGTGCCTGAGGTTCGTTGAAGGTCAACAAGAAAGTGTTGTTGTTCAAAAACTCATCGTCAAGATAACCCGATAATCCATAGATCTCAGACTCATCAAAGTTTACTGGGATGGATATACCACTTTTGTTGTTTACAACGAAGTTACTGGTATTGTAAACACGTGCTCTATCCATAAAGTCGTAACCACCTTTAAGAGTAATTTCTATGCCCTCGAAGGTTAACGGTAAGGTGACATTGCCGCTGTAAGACTTTACGTTGTCTTCCATGTCGGTAAAGGCGTACGTTATACGGTTATCATCACCGGTAACGATGGAGTTTTTATAAGAACCGTCTTCGTTATAGTTATCAATAAACTTAAAGTCGATTTCTGTTGGAATATCGGTTTGCGCTTTTGACTCTGTATACTGCCAGTCAAAGCCTACCCCCCAGTAATCGAGGAACGTGTGTTGACCAATCACTTGGTCGATATCCAACGTGCGTTCTTCGTAATCAAACTGATGTGAACGCTGTGCCGCGCCCGTTCCCGCAATTGTTCTAACGGTACTGCCGTTAGGGCTTTGTAACACGGAAAACTCTGATTCGGTTTCGTTATCTTCGAGATAAATCTTAGAATAAGTAATGCTATGCTGATCTAAGCGGTAACCGATATTGAATACACCATTTAGGCGTTCAGTTTCAGTCGTTACTTTAGATTCTTTAAGTGTTACATAACAAGAGTTTGCAGTATCTTCCGCAGTCTCAAGCTTAGACGTACAGTTTTCAGCTAATGTGTCGTCAATAACACCTGTTGTGCGGTCGCTATAATTCCAATCGTTGTCATAGGAACCCGCAAGCATAAAGCCTACCGTGCCGCCTAACCAATCTTCTTGGAAACTATTGCCAATGTTGGCTTTTACATCAAAGTTTGGATCTAGCGACTCTTCTTTGACTTGAATATCGCGAGGAAGTGATGACACAAAACCTTTGATCACGTCAATTGCTTGATCCGCACGTGTTAGCCCGTCTTTATCTTTGAAACCGTTTTTGTCTACAACTTCGCCGATGTCAAAGTTACCACGATATCTTACAACTGCATCTTGTAGTACTTGAGGTATACCTTCCGTAGTTCCGCTGTAGGTAAAGCCTTTATCAGAATTAAAGTTTTGGCCAATACCTACCTCAATACCTGCGGTGAACTCCGATGGTACTGACTTAGTGCGGATATCGATGTTACCACCACCGAATGCAGCAGGCATTGACGGAGAATAAGCTTTTTGTACCGCTAGACTTTCAATAATGCTTGCTGGAAAAATATCGAGTGGAATAACGTTTCGGGTTAAGTCCGGGCTCGGTACTGCGGCACCATTCAGGCGAGCACTTGAGTAACGCTCACCTAGGCCACGAACATAGATAAACTTGCCGTCAACTAACGTAAGACCGGTAACACGACGTAGCGCGGATGCTGCATCACTATCACCTGTTCTAGATAGCTGCTCTGCGCCTAAGATATCCGCAACGAATGCTTGGTTCTTACGTTCTTCAATTACCGCTGCAGCACTACCTTGTAAACGAGTACCTACCGCAACAACTTCTTCGATTGCTTGTTCTTCTTCTGCGACGCTTGGTAGAGAAGTTGCGACTGTGAGTGCCGTACTGATGGCTAAAGCAACTTTTTTAAATTTCATTTGAGTATCCATATACAATCCTGCCAAAAATCATAAAAAAGGCGCAATGACTGCGCCTTAATTGTAATAACTAAGGTCATTACGGATAATTAGTCAGCGTTTGAAGCCTCAATTGCTTTCTTAGCCCACTGATACCATTCAGAAGATGTATCTTTATCAGATACCGCACCTATGTAATCAACAGTCGTGAAGAAGTTGTCATTTAGGCTGCTTAGGTCGTTTGCTTCAACAGTGATAGCGGTAGAGCTTGAATTTGTTGAGAAGCCATCTGCTGCAATTACGTCAGCTGCACCGTTTAGAATTTGGTTAGAACCTGCGTTAACAAACCAGTCTTCTTTACCTTCACCTGCAGGTAATGGGTCAGAACCATTTTTAAAGTTTGCAGCACAAGCAAGTACAGAGCTTACATAGTTAAGCGTATCAGCTTCAGCGTTTGCAGCAGCCTTATCATCTTTAAACTCTAAACATTCAGTGCCATTCGCAGCTGATGATTTAACCACTAATGCGTTGTAGTACATACCACGGATTGCATCGTCAAACTTCATACCTTGTGATTCGTCATCATCACGAATTGAGTTACCATCAGTCGTTAACACAGTTACGTTTGCAAAGTTAAGCGTAGATGCCGGTGCTTGGCTGTAATCGGGGCCTGCTGCTTTTTCACCATCAGTTTCAAAACCGTTGTTACCCATGAAACCTTCTTCGCCAGCAGGGATTAATACCGCTTTGCCGTCGTCATCAGCATAAGTAACGTCGCGCTTAGTTTTAATTGTGCCGTGCTTAACCAGGATGAATTGACCTTTACCTTGCCAACCCGCATCTACGTCTACTGCATCATCTTGAGTGTCGGTTACGACGATGTTTTTGATGCTAGCCGCGCCGCCAAAGAATTCGATACCGTCATCAAAGCCTTGGTGAATGTGTAAGAACTCAAAGCTAGAGCCAGAACCTACAGCATTAAGCGTTAGCGAGTTTAAGTCGTCTCCAGGGCCGCCATCACGAGGACCAGAACCTGCATACCAAATGTGTGCATATTTGATTTGACCGCTGCTATCTGCGTTGTTTTTACCGCCATAGTAGCTGGTTACACCTTCAGAATCTGCATTACAAAGGTCGCCATCGCGCTCCGCATCGGTACACTCGTTTGTGATACCAAAACCGTTAACCATTATGCCACCCCAGTCCGCAAACTGTGGACCGATACCTGCTAGGTTAAATGCGTCATATTCTGCAGCCGAAGTGAAACGAATTGGCTCAGCGGCAGTACCAACTGCGTTGATCTTCGCTCCACGCGCGATACGAACCACTGACTCACCAGAAGTGAATGCCATTACAGCACCTGGCTCTACAGTTAGTGTTGGACCATTCGCCTCGATTGTACAACCTGTTGAAGTGTTACAATCTTTACCGATTAAAAGTGCACCCTTAAATACGTGAGCACCACCATTCTTAAGTTTTTTGAATGTAACATCAGCTTGAATTTCTAGTGATTTAGACGCGAAGTCAGTACCGTATACACAGTGTGGTGCTTGGAACGTACCTTGAACTTCAGTGCTTCCTACCGCTCGAGTTGTACAAGGGTTCTCTACAACTGGATCTGGAGTTTTATCGCCAGTGTTTGTCGTATTGTTTGAATTGTTAGTGCTGTTATCGTTTACAGTAGGTGTAACTTCGATGTCACCACCACAACCAGTAAGTGCCATAGCAGCGACGATTGCAGAGACTCTGAAGAGGTTTTTTAGTTCCATTGCTAACTCCAATAGTAGACTTTTAAAAAATTATTTTTTTACTGTGTTTAAATGATGTGACTAAATTAATGGTGTTTTATTACACCAAGATTACATAAAATGATTGTAATTAAATCTTCACAATAAAAAATTGAACTTTTAAAAATAAAAAAACCGCCCGAAGGCGGCTTTGGTGTTGCGATTATAAAATATTATAATAGAGCTTGTTTTAATGTTTCAGCATGAACTTTTTCTCGCTTCACATATTTAATCCATTGTTTAGCAAGGTTTGCCGATTTTTTGTGCTTTTCAGCTTGTTCGAATGCCAATATAGAAGCATCAAAGTTTTGCAGGTTAAACTGTGCCATTCCAAGTGCAACATAGGCGTTAGACTCAAACGTTAAATCGCCTTTATTGAGAGCAAGTCGGGCGTGATCTGCGGCTTCATCATACTTTTCAAGATTTAAGTAGATCTCTGCAAGTCTCTGATCTAAATTGCCATGTTCAACTTTTTCAGTTGCTGCTAGGAAGAAAGGTAGTGACTTTTTATCTTCTCTTGCTTGAACGAACGCTTCTGCGATAAAAGTTAGGTTTTTGGCGCTGTCTTCAACGACACCTGCTTTGATTCCGTTATCGAGTGCTTCCGCTGCTTTAAAAGGCAAGGCGTTCATTAAATAAACTTGAGCAAGCTGCATATAATCCGACTTTGATTTTATAAAGCCCCTTTGCTTCGCAGTTTCAAATGTTGCAAGCTGTTTTTTCTCGGCACCTATCTCACCGTACATACCACCAAGTTGGATCCAGTATTGTGGTTTGTCATAGAGGGTAACCATTTTCTCTAAAACATCCGCTACCTTTTCTGGCTGATTTAATGAATAATATATCGCACGCTGAAGAACTAGCCAGTTTTCTTTTGGTAGTTCACCGTCGGCTTCAACTAAATTAATTGCAGTATTTATATTTTTTATCGCGTCATTATATTTTTTTAGTTGATATTGTGCTTGCGCTTTTAAAATATAAAAGTTGCTTTTTGGGGCCTGCGTATTAACTTCTTTCCACTGTTCAAGGAATGATAATGTACTTTCAAAATCATTATTTGCCATGGCCAATTGAGCCAAACTAAATGTCGTAGAAAGACGCAGGGACTCAGGAATAGATTCTTCAGCAATAACTGCTTTGAAGGATTCGATGGCCTTGTCTAGCTTATTTTCGTTGTAATAAATAAAACCATAGAAGTTATACATCATGGCTATTTCATAACTGTTCATGCTTGATGAACGCTCTTTGACTGAATCAAGTGCTGCTAAGCCTTCAGTTACTTGACCATCGTCTGCGAGTTTTTGTGCGCGAGCTAGTTGGCTATACACTTTTTCGCGTAATGCAGGCACTCGCTTGGTTTTCGTTTCTGAGTCAGCATAAGCCGTTGCCAAATTAACATTTGGTAAGACTGAAATGAGACTTGGCATTATTAGCCCTGTGCTAAATAATGCACTTAATAAAGTAATTTTTTTAAACATTTTCATAATCGCAATCCTTAATGACAATTAGCCATTAATTTGAAATGAAATCTTATTCTGAACACCCGCCACTTCAACCGGTTCACCGTTTACTACGCGAGGTTTGTATTTAAATTTCAATGCCGCATCAAGCGCTGCTTGATCAAAAATTGATTCCGGTTCGGCACTTACTACAACAGGGTTTCTCACAGTGCCTTGCTTAGTTACAATGAACTCAACAATCACATAGCCCTCAATTCCGCGTGATAACGCACGTCTTGGATATACCGGCGCAACTTTAACGATTGGTAGATATTCACCATCACTGGACTCAAGTGCCAAACCACGCGCCAAATCTACGTCAGCGTCCACATTGGCACTGAAATCAAAGTTGCCGCCTGTTGCGTCAAGATTGTTGTTCTGTGTTTGTGGTGCATCCATTGGTGGAGGCGGCTCTTTTGGTGTCGGTGGTTTTTGTGGCTTACGCTCTTTTTTCTCCACCGTTTCCTCTTTTTTAAGACGGACGAAATCTAGTACTTGTCCTTTTACAGGATCTGTCATTGCTCCTTCCCCTCCTTGGATAAGCGCTTGCATACCCAAGAAAAGGAAAAAGGTAACTATGCCTGCAATTACTAAAGCAATTAAGTAACGCATGGTATGTTCCTATGACTCCTGTGCTGCAATTGAAACATCAAATGCGCCAGCTGCGCGTGATGCATCCATTACTTTAATTAGCGTGTCAGTAGTTGCCTTTTTATCAGCTTGAATAACCACGCTACCCTGTGGATTTTCCGCTTTAAGACGTTCAATGTTTGCTTGAACTGCACGGATGTCTACTTGGCGTTTGTTAATCCAAATTTCACCAGTATCTGAAATTGCAACCAAGATATTTGCTCTTTGCTTTTTCACTGCGGTGGCCGCTTCTGGGCGGTTAACATCAATACCCGCTTCTTTAACGAAAGAGGCCGTTACAATAAAGAAGATAAGCATGATAAATACAACGTCCAGCATTGGTGTCATGTTAATTTCTTCTGCTTCTTCTTCTTGGAATACTTTTGCAAGTGGTGCTCTCATAATTCTTTCCTCACACGACCGATTAGTGGTCTAGTAGCATTTTATCTTCTAACAACTCAACTTCACGCTTGGCTTTACGCTGCAGGTAGGTCGATGCAAATACACCCGAAAGCGCGCCAACCATACCTGCCATTGTTGGGATAGTTGCTTTTGATACCCCAGATGCCATCGAACGTGCACTGCCTGACCCTGTGATCGCCATGACATCAAATACTTCAATCATGCCGGTTACCGTACCTAGGAGCCCTAGTAAAGGACACAGTGCCACCATGACATTGATATAAGGCAAGTTGGCATTGAGTTTGATCCCCACACGAGAGATAGTCGCTTGTCTTATCTGCTCTGCGTTCCAACTGTTACGCTCATTTCGAGAGTTCCAAGCTTGTAAGACTTCGTTTTTGTAGCCTCTGTATTTACCGAACACAAACATGAAGCGCTCGAGAATAAGTAGCCACATGGCGAAGGTTACGAAGCCGATGACCAGGAGAACGTGGCCACCCGTATCAAGGAATTCACGTAAAGCGTTAATTGCATCAAGCAATAAAACCACGATTACGCTCCTTTCTCGCTACGCTCTGCAATGATCCCCGCGCTCTGCTCTTGAAGAATAAGGAGCAAGTTACGAGAACGTGTGTTTAGTAGTGTGTAAAGGAATACGGTTGGGATAGCGACAACCAGACCGAGTACGGTGGTTACAAGGGCCTGAGAAATACCACCAGCCATGAGTTTAGGGTCGCCCGTGCCAAATAAGGTGATTGCTTGGAAGGTGTTGATCATACCGGTCACTGTACCTAGTAGACCAAGTAGCGGTGCTACGACTGAAATAATTTTGATTAAAGTTAGGTTACGTGTGATCTTTGGCATCTCTCGAAGGATTGCTTCGCTTAACTTAAGTTCTAGCGTGTCATAAGCCACATCTGGATATTGCTCTTTCACTTTCATCACACGGCCTAATGGGTTGTCGTCACGCGCAACGCTATCTTTAAGCTGGCGATTAATTTTAGAGCCCATCAACATGAGCGATACAAAACGCTCGATTGCAATAAGTAGTGCCAGTAAACCAACACCTAGGATCACATAACCTACTGCGCCACCTTGGTGTACTTGTTCTTCGGTATTTGGTGCTTGTACTAGTAGACCGAGAATTGAACCGCCTGTTGGGTCAAGGGCAAAATCGACAGAACCTGTCTTCGCATTTTGTAATTCATCCGCTGTTGAGGTGAAACGAGACGCTGGCTGACGAGTCAGTTCAGAGAGAGTTTGTGTGTCGTTGTTGTAAGTCAGGTATTTACCATCAGCGATTAAGTTGAATGCACCGACGCGAAGCACTTCTTTATTTTGCTTGGCACCACCGGCTACGATAACTTCGGTATTAAAGCGCGACACTTTACCTTGCTCTGTCATTTCACGTTGCATCTCAAACCAGACTTTTTCAATGTCTTCGATTGATGCTAGACGTGATGTTGAGCCCATCTTTTTCGCAAGCTCAGTCATGTAATCATCACGACCTTTAATTTCAGCTGATACAACTGAAGTTGCGAACTTATTTGAACTATCGCCAGCTACCTGTTGAAGCACACCGAATAGCTCTTTTAATGTACCCATACGCTTGCTGAGAGTGTCACTTAGGTTTGCCAGTTTAATTTCGTTTTCTTCGAAATTGGTTTCTAGACGCTCTGATTTTGCCAACGCTTGGTTACGTTCACCCGTTAACGCATTCAACATTTGGATTTGGTTGTTTTGCTGCGCTTTGAACTCGGCTTCACGTTGTTTGTTTTGCGCTGTTTGTGCCGTTTGACCTTGCTCTAAGGTTTTAAGTAGTGAATCTAAATCTAATGCTTGTTCAGCATGCACAGATGCGGTTAACGCAAGGGTTGTTGCGAAAATAGCGTGTTTAGTGAATTTTTGTACGAATTTCATAGTGGTGTCACCTATTACTCTGCAGCCTGAACTGGAAGCGTTAACATGTCTGGTGCTAACTGCTTACGTGCGATGCGAATGCCTTTATTGATTTGGCTGATGTTGGTATCTGGTAATACGTCAAAAGCGTTACTGTCTTTGTTCCAAAAACCAGCTTGGCTGCCATCTTTTGTGACATAAAGCAGCTCAAGGCGACCAATGCGTAGGAAGTCTACTTCGCGTTCTTGCCCATTCACGTCAAGTAATGAGGTATAAGCTTCGATAGTACGGCCGTAGTCAACTTCAACTTGGTAAGCTTCAAGTACGCGGCGGAACTTTTCGCTTGATGAGATATCAGCACGATCCATCAAGTTAGTTAACTGAGTAATACGCTCAGCACGCTCTTTAGGAAGGAATGGCACATCTAATTCAACGAACTGCTTCAGACCAGTGATCATGCGCATCATGAGAGGTGTGATTTGACGCTCGATCACCGAAACTTGATCCATAGAGGTGTTAATTGCCGTCATTTCTTCAAGTTGGTTTTTGATTTGTTTTTCTAATTGAGCGTTGTAAACCGATAAGCCATCGATTTCTTTATTCAATGTCTTGAACTTTTGCAAACGAGACTGCATATCGTCTGCAATACCATCGATTTTCCCTTGAGATTTTAATGCAGATTCATTGATAGCTGCACTTTTGTCCATCGCTTGATTTAATTCTGTTGCTCCGGCAGAGGCCGTTGCTAGCATACCTGCTATAAGCAAGTGGTTAACGCACTTCATCGCATACACCTTATAAATTATTGCTAGTTGCTTAAAAACTGGGTGCAGTCTAATTACGAAAAATGACAACCATGTTGCGCAACTGATACATAAATATGACAGCTGTCATTTAAATTACATTTATTAATTAACTTACTGGTTTTAATGGGATTTTGTTGGTTAATGAGATGTTGCGGGTTTTTTGTGTCATAAAAGGATCACAAAAAAGCCGCTTTTGTTAAGCGGCTTTTAAGTATTGTTGGATTGGCATTATACTCTAAACTTGAGCACCATTTGTTCTAATTCGTCGAACTGTAGTTTCAATGACTTACACTCTTCAAGGGTTGCGGTTAGGTTATTGCTGCCTTGCAGACTTAGGTCACTAATATGGTGAATGTCGCTATCAAGTGATTGAATAACTGCGTTTTGTTCATTTGTTGCACTCGCCACTGCGTGGTTTACACCATCTATGGCATCAATCGAATTGCTCACTTCTTGCATTTTTGTACCTGACGTATTGGCTCTATCTGCGCTTCTTGCTGAGTCTTCTAAGCTTGCTTTCATTACGGCCACAGCTGAAGCCGAGCCTTGCTGCAGCTGTGCAATCGTGCTTTCGATTTCTTGCGTTGATTCTTGTGTGCGCTGCGCCAATTGCCTTACTTCATCGGCAACGACAGCGAATCCGCGACCAGCCTCACCTGCCCTAGCTGCTTCAATGGCTGCATTTAATGCCAGTAGGTTGGTTTGCTCACTAACTCCTTTAATCACTTCAAGTACTTGCCCTATGCTACCTGAGAGTTTATCTAACCCGTCCAGCGTGTCTTGTGCTTGAGACATTTTTTGTGTCAGTGAAGCGATTTCTTCGATATTTTGAGTGAGTGAATGTTGGCTTTCAACAGAAAGCTTGTTGGCGTTACTGGCAAGTTCTGAAGCATGGGTTGCATTGTTTGAGATCTCTTGTGCACTTGAAGAAAGCTCGTTGATGGCTGTCGCGACACTATCGGTGCGCTTGGACTGATCGGTATACATAGATAAGGTATCTTGCGTTTGTGCAACCAAGCTATTCACTGCGTTTTCAAGCGTCACTGTGGTATTTTTTACCTGCGTAATTGAGGCATGAATTTTATCGATAAACTGGTTGAAATAATCGGATAACTCGCCAAATTCATCTTGGTTCTCTACGACTAATCTACGAGTAAGGTCACCTTCACCTTGGGCGATGTCTTTGATGGCTGCGTTGAGATTGTACATCGGGCGCATCAGATACTTGAGTAATAGTTGTAGCATCACCACAATCGCAATCACTCCAAGTAGCATATAGATAGCAGCCATATTTCTAAAAGAAGATACGGACGAATAGGCAATTTCTTTATTAATGACAACGCCAAGATACCAGTCGACATTTTTAATGCCTTTCATTTTTACAAATGAAACGAGCTTTTCTGTGCCATCAATTTCAAGCTCCGTGAAATCCCGGTTTAATGACAGGCGTTTACCAAACAGCTCTGACATCGGCTTGTCATTCAGTTTAGTATCTGGATGACTGAGTATTTTACCGCTTTCATCAAGTAAAAAACCGTAACCAAACCCTAAAAAGTCAATTTCGTTGATAATTTCTGTGATGGTTGACATGTCTATGTCGCCCCCAGCCACACCGGCGAAACGGCCTCCTTGTTTTACCGGTACAACGGCAGAAATAGTGAATTCGTTGGTGGTAACGTCGATATAAGGTGCGGTAAATGCGGTATCTTGTTTTTGCTCAGCGAGTTTATACCAAGGGCGGCTAGTAGCATCAAAATCAGCAGGAAGTTGGATACTTGGATCGTCCAACACAAATGTACCATCTGGCGTGCCAATAAAAACGTTTTTGAAATCCCCCGCAGTGTCTGCGGTTTTTAATCGTCTTCGTATCTGTTCAGTAGAATCATCAGCTCTATGTCCTTCAGCAATTGACACCACGATTTCAAGTCTGTCATTGAGCCAATTGGCGATATTTTGTGATACCGAATTGGAAATCTCTTGCAAAACCAAGGTAAGCCGAGCTTGAGTTTGGTCTCGCATAACGAGAAAGTTGTTTACGGTAAATAAGCCGAGCACAATCACTAATACAAGGGAGGCTGCTACGGTTACTTTGGTGGTGAACTTTAGCGCTTTAAACATCATGATCCTGTTGAACTTGTTCTTTTCTTCAGCCAAACAATAAACTTGTTGGCCGATTGTTATTAATAGATTTAGGAACTGGATTCCTTTGTAACTATTTTTATCAAAAACTCAAAGGTTTGTCTTTGATTATCGGCAGGAAATGAGAGAGGTTTAGAGTGAATGTTAAATAAAGGTGAGACTAAGCTCACCTTGCGTTAAAGTAACGACGCTTGATAATGTCGCCAAGCAGTATCTAATTTAACACCTGCTGATTGCTCGAAGTATTGCCAATTCCACTTTATATCATCATGTGGGTCTAGCTGGGCATTGATTTCCTGAAGCAGGTCCCGTTTACTTTGTTTTGATAACCAATTAATAAAGAAAGCAGTATTCTTATAGCCATCTTTATAGGTGCCTCCAGGCCTTTGGGTGTCATCTGCAATATACCCCGCTTTTAGCCTGACAACATCTGCTATTCCCTCAATAATTGGCCCTATTTCCTTGTAGTTATGATCATCTAGCTGATAAGCATGGGCAATTTCATGATAGAGAATACCGATGAGTTCATCGACGGATTCTGTTTCGCTGTGCGATTTAGAAAAGTTTTCCATGTAATTCGCACTAATATGGATAGTTGCACCGTTAAAATCGCCCTCTTTATATGCAACTCCTTTTAGGTCTTCAAAGACAATATGAAGTGTAGGTAGTTTAGGCGCGCTTTCCATCTCCTTATACAGCAATCTAGCCACGTTATAACTTATTTGCTCTATTACTTTATTATCAATTTCTTGCCATGCGAAATGGTTAATTTTAGTTGTTTTACTGAGCGAGACGGCAGGCAGGGGAAATTGACGCCATGCTAAATCTGACTGAAACGCGATCGGTTTTAATCGCGCTGCGGCACTATCGGCGTCATTTGCAAGTGCGGACGGCACACTTGCAAAGTTGGTGATAGCCGCAAGAAATATTCCTGCTTTAACCATTATTTATACTCCGACAATGAAGGCGGTCTCTGCGTCTTGGATTGACCCCATGCCTTATTAGGCTTGTTAGACATTTGATACTCCAATGTACCGCCACTCATGATATCGTTATGTGTGATATAACTGCGATTAAGTGGTTTACCATTTAATTTAATGGATTTTATGTATTTATTCTCGTTACTGAAATCTTTCGCAACGGTTCTAAACGCTTTACCGTTTGCAAGTTTCAACGTAACTTCAGGCACCTGAGGCGCACCAATCGCGTAGCTTAGGTCGCCTGGCGCAACAGGATAAAAGCCCATCGCTGAGAATATATACCACGCAGACATCTGACCTACATCGTCATTGCCTGCAAGGCCATCCGGTTTGTCTGAGCTTAAGGTATCCATGATCTGACGAATGCGCTCTTGGGTTCTCCACGGCTTACCCGCGTAGTTATATAGATAGGCAATATGATGGCTTGGTTCATTACCATGGGCATAGTTACCAATCAGACCTGCAATATCTTCGTGCTCTTTGATCATCTCTTCAGAAAGGTGGGTATCAAACAGTGCATCTAGACGCGCTTCAAATGCATCATCACCACCCATTAATTCAATCAGGCCGGCAACATCGTGCGGTACATAGAAGCTATATTGCTTAGCGTTACCTTCCGTATAAGGGCCCATGTATTTTGCTTCAAACGGGTCAAATTCCGGATCCCAGTTTCCTTTTGAATCTAACCCTTGCATGTAACCGGTTTCTTTATTGAACACATTTTTATAGCTCATTGCACGGCGATAATAGTCTTTCGCTTTGCTGGTATTGCCCATCGCTTCGTACATTCTTGCAATGGCAAAATCATCGTAAGCATATTCAAGTGTGATAGAAATAGACTCAGGAAGTACGTCCATTGGTACATAGCCAAATTTCTTGTATTCTGGAATGGCGTCATACACTGGGTTATTAGCCGTGTTTTCAATTGCTTCTACTGCTAAATCAATATCGTAATCTCTGATCCCTTTTAGGTATGCATCAGCAATGACTGAAACCGCATGATAACCAATCATGGTCCATGTCTCGTGGGCATGGAACGACCAAATAGGTAACATTTTTTCATAGCTTTGCTGATAATGTACCAGCATAGATTGGATCATGCCGGATACGCGGTCTGGGTCGATATAAGTGAGCAATGGATGTAATGCACGATAGGTATCCCACAACGAGAATAAAGTATAGTGCTCGAAACCTTTGCCGTCATGAATTTCACCGTCAACGCCTCGATACTGTCCATTTACATCTTGGTAGATATTAGGCGCTTGTAGCGCATGGTAAAGCGCAGTGTAGAACTGACGTTTTTGCGCTTTGGTGCCTTCCACGTCGACTTTATCTAAATAATTTGCCCACTGAGATTTCGCATTAGCGCGAACGGTATCAAAATCCCAATTTGGTACTTCAGTTTGAAGATTCTCTAATGCATTTTTGCGGCTAACTGCGGAAAGTCCAACCTTAACTAATAGCGGCGTTTCGTCTAGATCATCAAAGCTTGCAACAAACTTAACTGCTTTACCTGCTGTCATTTTTACTGCGGTATTCTCAATCGTAGAGTGTTTGCTGTCTTTTCCTAAGCAATTCATACAACGATAACGATTATTGTCTAGATTATAAAACTGATAGTCAGTGATAGGTTTTGAAAACTCGATGGCAAAATACATTTGGCGGTTACGCGCCCAGCCATTAGTTGCACGGTAAGCAACCAATGTGGTGTCATTTATTTTGCGTATGTCGCTCCAAATCACTTTGTTCTCAAAGTTGTAGATAGCTGAGGTCAAATCAAGCAATACATGACCTTGTTTTGCTTTGTTGAAGCTGTATTTATGCATACCCACTCGAGTGGTTGCGGTGACTTCAGCCTTCACATCATAGTCGAGTAACTCAACGCCGTAATAGCCAGGTTCTGACCACTCTTGGTCATGAGAAAAGCGCGAGCGATACCCTATGTCTGGATTTTCAGCGGTACCAGCATCGAGTTTTACTTCGCCAGTCATTGGCATGATCAGCAAGTCGCCAAGATCTGAGTGACCAGTACCAGAGAAATGCGTGTGGGAGAAACCAACAATAGTATGGTCATCGTAGTGGTAACCGGCGCAGCGCTTGTAGATTTCTGGTTGAGGGGAAACGCCGCGCATAGGGTTATCTGTATCTGGGCTTAATTGCACCATACCAAATGGGACGACCGCGCCTGGGAAGGTGTGGCCATCACCGCCAGTACCAATGAAGGTATCGACCCACTGTGTATTTGACTCAGTGGCGTGAACTGTTGCGCTTAACAACACACTTTGTGTGATTGCCAACGCCCAAGTTTTAGCTCGCATTACTCTCTCCTAGTTTTTGTTTTGAATTGGAGCGTTCCAATTTTATTTTATAATACCCTTTATGAATACGTATTCAATACTATGCGACGAAAAAATTATGCAATAAAAAAGGCGAGCTATGCTCGCCTTGTAAACTTTCGTTAACTTAATTCAGTTTTGCTTGCCACTTTTGCGCCAGCTTAACCACGTTTAACCCATACCATGCGATGTAAACATAACAAAGCAATGGCACAATAAAGCTGATCTGAATATGGAATTTATCTGCAACCACGCCTTGAACGAGCGGCACTATAGCACCACCGACAATAGCTAAACACAGCCAGCCTGAACCTTTACTGGTTAATGAACTCAAGCCTTCAATTGCCATTGAGAAGATTGTCGGGAACATGATTGAGTTAAACAAGCCAATCGCGAGCACGGCAATCATCGCTATGTTGCCACTTGTGCTTATGGTCAATGCCAGTAATAAAATAATCACAACTGAGTTGAAAGCCACTGCTTTTGAAGGTGCAATAGTCTTTAAGGCTGCTGAGCCGATAAAGCGCCCTACCATAGCACCACCCCAGTAGTAACCGATAAGCTTAGCTGCGGCATGCTCTTCAAGTCCTGCTATTTCAGGCTCTGCAAAGTAATTTACAAGGAAACTGCCAATCGCAACTTCTGCACCTACGTAACAGAAAATGGCTACCACACCCATTACTAGGTGAGGAGCCTCAACTAGGTTATGGTGTTTCGCTTTACAATCAACAGCTTCAGTATGCTCAGCAATGACGGGCAACTTTAAAAACGCGAATACTACAGCGATTGTAAGTAGCGCAGCAGCCAAAATAAGATAAGGTACCTTTACACCCTCTGCGCTTGCCGCAGCTTCCACGGTTAGCGTACCGGCTGAGCCAAACAATAAAAAACCACCCACGATAGGGCCAATAGTGGTACCCAGTGAATTAAGCGCTTGCGCAAGGTTTAAACGACTTGATGCGGTGCGAGGATGGCCGAGTGCTGCAACATAAGGATTCGCTGATACTTGCAAAACAGTGATGCCAGATGCAAGCACAAAAAGGGCTGAGAGAAAGATCCAATATTCGTGAACAACAACAGCAGGGTAAAACATGATGCAGCCAATCGATGCCACGATTAAGCCAGTTAGTACCCCATTTTTATAGCCAAAACGTTTAACTAAATATCCAGCAGGTAAAGAAATAATAAAGTAGGCACTAAAAAAGCAAAACTGGATCAGCATGGCTTCTGTGTAATTAAGGTCAAATACGCCTTTTAGACGTGGGATGAGGACATCGTTTAAAACGGTGATAAATCCCCAAAGGAAAAAAAGCGTTGTCATTGCAATAAGCGGAAGTCGATAATTATTATTCTCGGTATTCCCGCTTGTGACGAAGGTTTGATTTGTATTTATTTCGCTCACAAGTGATACTCCAATCTGTTTTCACCTTGATTCTACACACTGTTACACGAAAATCACAAATGTTTTATTGGATCGTTCCATGTTTTATCTGCTAAAGTAACGAAAATGTTCAGCAGTAGGTTAAAAGTTAGATGAATTTTAGAACAACGCAATTTTTAGAAGCACACATTAAAAAGACGCTCAGCTTTTACGCACCAAATTGCGTGGATGAACGTGGTGGCTTTAATCACTTCTTCAAGGATAATGGCGAGGTTTATGATGCGAACACGCGTCACTTAGTATCAAGTACACGCTTTGTCTTTAACTATGCTATGGCTTACGATTATTTTAAAGAGCCAGCTGACTTAGACAAGGTTAGGCATGGTATCGATTATTTAGAAACCGTTCATAGGCAAGAAAATGGCGGCTATGCGTGGTTACTTGAAAATGGAAATGTTGTAGATGGCACCAACCATTGTTATGGCCTCGCCTTTGTTTTATTAGCTCATGCTAGTGCGTTGAAGGTGGGCTTATCAGAAAGTAAGTCTGTAATTGAGCGAGTATGGCAGCTATTAGAAGAGAAATACTTTGAGCCAGAGTTTGGGCTTTATAAAGACGAATTCGATGCAGATTTTAACCAGGCAGATAAGTACCGTGGGCAAAATGCCAATATGCATACCTGTGAAGCGCTAATAGCTTGCTTTGAAGCAACACAGGATGAAAAGTTTTTACAGCGTGCATATAAGCTTGCCGACAATATGGTTAATCGTCAAGCTGCTAAGGCTGAAGGGCTGATTTGGGAGCACTATGATAGTCAATGGCAAGTCGACCTTGAGTATAATAAAGACGATCCCAAACACTTATTCAGACCTTGGGGATTTCAGCCCGGTCATCAAACTGAGTGGTCAAAATTATTATTGTTGATTAACCGCTACATGCCAAAGCCATGGCTTGTGGAAAAAGCCGTTCACTTGTTTGATGAGTCATTAAAAGCAGCTTGGGATAGTGAATTTGGCGGAATTTGCTATGGTTTTGCACCGGATAAGTCGATTTGTGACGATGACAAATACTTTTGGGTTCAAGCTGAGTCTTTCGCTGCTGCGGCGCTACTAGCACTTGAAACCGGTGATGAAAGTTACTGGCAGTGGTACGACAGAATTTGGCAATATGCTTGGGATAACTTCGTCGACCATGAATACGGTGCTTGGTATCGTATTTTGAATAATAAAAATGAAAAGTATAGCGATGAAAAAAGCCCGGCGGGCAAGACCGATTATCACACTATGGGCGCGTGTTACGAAGTACTACGTTCAATGAAGTTAAAAGGCGAATAATATGGCACTTGTTTGTTTTGGTGAGGCGTTGATTGATTTTTTATCGGATGGAAAAACACCAGAATCTTTTACTAAATTTGCAGGCGGGGCGCCTGCAAACGTGGCGGTTGCTGCGGCAAAGCAAGGCGTTAATGCGTATTTTTGCGGCATGTTAGGCAATGATATGTTCGGCCAGTTTTTAGCTGAGGAGCTACAGGCCAATGGCGTAAATACTCGTTACCTTGAGTATACAGATAAAGCTAAAACGGCATTAGCATTTGTCTCTCTTGATGAGCAAGGTGAAAGAAGCTTTAGTTTTTATCGACCACCAGCGGCGGATTTGTTGTTCAGGCAAACACATTTTTCTGATGATATGTTTACAGCGCATTCTGTATTACATATATGCAGTAACAGTCTTACTGAAGAAAATATTTATAAAACTACGGTTTATGCGCTTGAGCGCGCGCGCGCAAATAACATGCTTGTTAGTTTTGATATGAACCTCAGGTTGAACCTGTGGAGTTCGACTGCGCATATTCTTGATAGAGTTTGGCATTGTATCGCGCTAAGTGATGTTATTAAACTTTCTCGCGAAGAATTGGAATATCTGAACGCAAATAGCCATGCAGGTAAAACAGAAGCGCAAACCATAGCCGCAATTATGGATAAGCAAACTCAATTGTTACTAATAACCGACGGTGCAAACCCTGTTGAGGTTTATCTGCCAAATGTTAGTGCTAAAGTCACTGTGCCAAATGTTGTCGCAGTGGATACCACGGCAGCGGGAGATGCGTTTGTCGGAGGGTTACTTGCTGAAATCATTCGAAAGTTTAAACCTACCCGAGATGCTGAGTTTGCCATCTCACTGGATGAGGCGAAAGATTTAGTCACGTATGCTGCGAAATGTGGAGCGTTTGCCGTTCAACGCTTTGGAGCATTTGCCGCTTTGCCGTCTAAAGGCGATATTGGCGAATAGAATACTTTTTCTAGGATAGATGCACGCTCTCTCGCAAGGCATTTATCCTAGGACTTGCTTCTTCAGTCGCTGTCGTTGTGGGGCCACTCTACAATATGCGCTTCAAAATCAGATTCTAAATCTACCTCCAGCTCAGAGGTCGCCTTACCAAAAATACTAATGCCCGCATCTATCATGGCCTGTTTGGACCCGTTGTTTTTAAGTGGATGCCAGCTTGCCAGTCCCCTGCCCTCATGAAGTCGTCGATAACTACAACTGTTTGGCATAAAAAAGATATCTTTAAGGTTTTCTTTGGTTAGCTGTACGCAAGACGGTACTAGAACTTGCCTTTCGCTGTAGCGGCTACAGCCACAGCTATTTTTATCGTTATATTGGCAGACAACATCGGTGTAGAGTAACTCTTCACCTTCGCGTAAAAAGTCAGTGCTCTCGAATGATTCATCTTCTTCATCGCTGTCGATAAAAGAGTGTAAACAGCATTTACCACAGCCATCACAAATCGCTTCCCACTCATCTCTAGTCATTTCTTCGAGAGTTTTTTCTTGCCAAAAGCTCATTACTTCGCCCCTTCATTACGCTTTTTTGCATCCTATTTGATTTGTGACTGAGGAATCAATCGATCACATCAAACAAGCGGCGCATTCTATAGGATAGTTGAATGTAATTCAAAATTGGCGAACTATTTATGGCTGACTATGATTAAAGTACTATTTTTATATCGTAATCTTTGGTGTTTGGGTCCGCAGGCTTGTGATCTTTCAGAGAAGCTCTGAATGGCATGTGAGGCTAGTCCATTGATAAGCGAAAGTTATTGTATTGAGATAACATTAAGTGCAGGATTACATACTCAAACTAAGCTACCTTATAATGGTAAAGAATTACTCTCCTCGGCTGATCAAGCGCTTTATTTTGCCCAAGCGTAATGGCCGTAACCAAATAGCAATCTCAGGTGAGTTGTAGAATTGGTATTTGGCAGAAAATGAATTAGTGCATTAAGCTAAGGCACCATAGAAAAGAATGTAAGATGAAGACACTTCACAGAATCGCCATTTTACTGGCTTTACTCATTGGGGCGATAGCTGCTTATAGTTATAGCAGCCAAACCGGGATGTTCATATTTGTAATATTGGGGGTGGCACTTGAAATTGCGTTTTGGCTTAAGCTAATACCGCGACGAAAAATTAAATTGTGAACGCGAATACATATTTTTGTATATCAGCTGAAAGCAGGGGTTTTAGTTAATGGCAGCTTGATCTCCATGTTCAACCCGCCTAATAGGCTATTAAAGGATTCAATTTGTCCGCTGTGGGCTTCTACCACTTTTTTGCACATCGCAAGGCCCATACCCTTGGATTTTCCCGAATTGGTTCTAGCAGATTGTGATTTGTAAAGCGGGTCGAATAGCTGTTGGTGCGCTTCATAAGATAAAGGAGTGCCTGAGTCCTCAATGCGTATGATTAAGTTGCTGTCTACGCTGAAGAAGCTCATCTTGACTTGGACCTTATCTCCACCATGCTTAATGGCATTTCCTAAAATCTCAAGAATGCAGTTGGTTATTGCGTCTAGGTCTATGGTTATCTTTTCCGTACCAGATATTTGATAATTAACTTCTAGCCGTTCTTTGTTATCTTTAAATAAAGTCGCGGCCTGAGTGTGCACTTGATTTACCAATTTACAGATTGTGAAGTCTCGAAGGTTAAGCATTGTTGCTAATTTTTCGTGATCTGTAACGAGCATCAATTGATTTATAAAGTGATTGAGCTCGTCAATTTTATCCATAAGTTTGCTGTAGCTTTCCTGCACATTTTCAACAATATTGTATTGCAAAGATTCAACTTGTACTTTCATCACAGTCAAAGGAGTGCGAAGCTCATGAGACAGATCTGTGAATAGGCGTTGCTCTTTCTTTTCTAATGCCTGCTGATTTTCATGGTTAAACTGTTTTTCACTTTGTACAGTATTGGCCAATGCGTTGACTTGAGTTTGTAGTGTTGATAATAGATTGTTTTGGGCTGACTTATTCTGTTGTGCGAGCGCTAATGTGAACAACATAACCTCGATTAGGTAGCCAAATTTAATCGCGCTTGAGATATGAAGAACATTGATAAAACCCGTATACATAGTCCCACCGATAGCAATGAAATTTACAAAAATAACATGATTTAGCAGGCTGAGGGAAAAAGTTACAGAGCCAGGAGCACGCTGTTTTAAAGACCAATAGCTGGTATAAAGAAATAGCGGAATAATACTCAAGCTTAATACCAGATTATAGTGAACTGATTTTGAATAGATTGCGATTGGGATTAGCAGCAAATAAGCTGTTAAAAATCCATTATATAAAAAATGTAAAGTTTCGTTTCTACGCTTTAGTTGCAAAAACTGTCTAATGAAAAGAAGATGAAATACAGGCACAAAGGTCATCAGACATGCTGAAAACAAGGTCGCAAACTTACCGTGTAAAGGCCAAAAATACTGAAACGTGAACCCCGACATGTCTAAAACAATAAGTAAGAATAACAATGTCCATATACAATAATAAGCGTTTGTGGTGTTTGCATTGAAGTAAAAATTGACAAGTACGATGATAAACACTGCTGCTATTATCCCACTTAGTGCCGCGTTCATTAGCGTGCTAGTGAGGACATTGCTATTAAGTTCATTGTCATTAATCAATCTTAGATCAGCCGGTGCATTCGCAAAAGTCTGATATCTAACTATTAAACTAGCCCCAGCTAAATCCTCTTTTGATACTGGGACATATAGTTGAGGTGCTTGCACTTCTCTTTCTGCAAACGTTGTATTTAGTGTATGTTGTGTTAAAAATGAGACCTCATTGTCTTTTATCAAGGCAATATTTAGCCAAGGTAGTCTGCCAAAACCAAACGCAATATAATTTCTCTCCATTGGTAATAGCATATCGGGTGTGATCACTGCCCATTGATATCGCTTGTTTTCATGCTCTGGTCTCTGCTGATTAAGTTTGTCCAATACAGCTTCCGCTTCATCTGGACCTAAGACCAAGATTGAAGATAGTTGTGCTTTATCGACCTTATCAAAATAAATTGTTAGTGGTGTACTTACTCTATACTTGGCATTTGACGTAAAGTCAGCCGCACTGACTGCCATGGCGGCAAGAATTAGTAACAGTGAAAAAAGTCTAAGCATAGTCATATACGGCACAATAATTATAGGTAAATCCTACTTTTAAATAGTGAAGCAAATGTGGATCAAATTTGAAGAAGTAAACAAATGTAAACGCATGCCTACGTTAATAAGTAGAAAAAACAAGATATTACTGCTGTATCGAGAAACTGTTTATGAAAATACGATGAGAAAGTAAGCAGCCGTGACGAGTTACATGAAACTGAAATATAACTGTAACAATAGAGTGGTTAAATGCGCGACTGAAATAAAAATGTAATGAAAGAACATTACTTAATCTAAGAGCGAAACTATGGTTAATCAATCTCAGACCTCGGGATCAGCTAAACTTTTAAACTGGCTGTCTATCATACTACTTGTTTACTTAGTCTTAGTCGCAGTGGGAACTGTGAGTGGCGGTTTTAAGTTGGCTTCAGGTGGAAGTGAAGGCGCGAAAGAAATCTTTGCATTTGCAACTAATCCAATTGTGGCCCTACTTTTGGGAGCTTTAGCTACTGCACTGGTGCAGTCCTCATCAACGGTGACCTCAGTTATTGTTGGTCTTGTGGCTGGTGGATTACCAATAAACATTGCAATTCCTATGGTAATGGGGGCAAACATTGGTACGACTATTACCAATACGCTTGTTTCAATCGGTCACATTCGCAGTAAAGAAGAGTTTAGAAGAGCGTTTGCCGCATCCACCGTACATGACTTCTTTAATTTATTAGCCGTCGCTATTTTTCTACCGCTCGAAATCATGTTTGGTATTTTTGAGAAGTTAGCATCGGGATTGGCCCACGTTTTTGTAGGTGACGCCGATTTATCCTTAAAAAGTTATAATTTTATTAAGCCGTTGGTCAAGCCAGCGGTTGGCGTTGTTAAAGATGGCGTTAGCTTTTTAGACTCCACTGCTGCAGGTGTTGCTATGGTCGTTATCGGGATCATGATGATTTTGTTCGCCGTAACCTATTTAGGCAAGTTACTGAAAAAGGCATTGGTCGGTAAGGCTAAAGAGTTACTACACAGTGCTATTGGCCGAGGTCCATTTGTTGGTATTGGTTCGGGTGCTGTAGTTACGGTAATGGTACAGTCATCATCGACTACAACTAGTTTGATGATCCCGCTTGCTGGAAGCGGCGTATTTACCACTCGTCAGATATATCCATTTACCTTAGGTGCGAATATAGGCACTACAATTACCGCATTATTAGCGGCTACATCTATCACAGGCCCCGCTGCAGAAGTAGCATTAACTATTGCGCTTGTGCATGTTATGTTTAACATTTTTGCTGTTGCGTTTATTTATGGCTTACCGCTGCTTAGAGAAATTCCTCTACATCTGGCTGAGAAGTTAGCAGAAATTGGGGCTAAAAATAAACCTGCGGCTTTAGCATATGTCTTAGGTTCATTCTTTGTATTTCCAGGACTTATTATGCTCGCAGTACGATAAATTTAACTAAAAAGTGCGTTTAAAGCTCGGTATTGCCGAGCTTTGACTTTTTTAGTCTTTGGTTGGTAAGTCATAATTCTGTAATCTAGCTTTGAGATAATTAACATTGTCTTGTAAATAACGAAAGAAAGTAATGAGTAGCAAACCTGGTATTTTTAGTTTTAATGCAGCACAGATCACAAGTTCTATGAGGGGACAGTACCGTGCTGTTCAGCCCTATGAGAAGCTTAGTCTGCAACCAGGTGAGCAAGGACTTTCTTTGGTAATTGAGTTGCCAATCGATGCACGTATTGATGACCGAGTTAACGTTGTACTTACAAAGCACGACGAGCGGAATGCAAAGTGCGAGGTATCTTTGGTGGTAGATCCGGAGTCTTATCTCACTAAGATTGTAGAAATCAAAGTAAAGCAATCGCTTGATGCTGGTCCCTACTTTATGCAATTGAACCTAGTGGGGCTCCACGATTATTTAAAGAATGCAGCTGAGTTTGATATCATTTTGAATGAGAGAATTACCGTAAGCGAGCCAGTATCTGAGCTTGTCAAAACTCAGACTACTGGCTTCAAACGTATTTTTAACTCGGCAGTGAGCGCAGTATTATCCGTTTTTTAGCGACTATGCTGGTAATGAAATCTTACCCATAGAAAAAGGCAGTGCATTACTATCACCTGAAACGGTTTCATTCGCAAGTAGCGCAAACAAAGCGGCTTCTTTGGCGTCGGGGTTTACTCCCAGTTGTAAAAAGTCCTTGAGTAAAACATGGTTACTCAAATGGCTTTCAATTCGCTCCATTAAAAATACATTATGAATACCACCTCCGCTAATATATAGCTCTAATTCAGTTGTACCAAGCTCATTCACCGCATTTGCGACAGTGATAGCTGTGAATTCAGTCAGTGTCGTGATGATATCTTCATGATTATAATCTTTTCCATCCAATGCGTGATGCACAAAGGTTTGATTAAATAACTCTTGTCCAGTTGATTTTGGAAGTGGCATCTCAAAGAATTGGTGCGACAGTAAAGCTTCGAGAAATGGCAATTGAATTTTGCCACTTGACGCAATCTCACCATTTTCATCGAATGGCAGTCCCAATACGTGGCGGCAATATTGGTCTACTAATGTGTTTCCAGGACCAATGTCACTACTTATACTCTGCGTAAGTGTACAGTTTTTTGGTAAATAAGTAAGGTTTGAAATACCGCCAATATTGAGCAAAACCCTATCGATACTCGTGCTCGAATATAACAGGTAGTCACCATATTGCACGAGAGGCGCTCCTTCATATCCCTTGGCGATATGCTTTTGTCTAAAGTCTGCGATGGTGATGATGTTCGTTTTTGTCGCAATAATATCAGCATCAACGATTTGCAAGGTGCTATTTAATTTTTCAAAGTCAGCAAAGGCTTGTTTCGGACAATGGTAAAGTGTTTGTCCATGACTCGCTATTAAATCAACAGTGTCGGCTGCAACTTGCCACTCTGCCAAAATATTATTGATTAGACTTGCGTACAACTCGCCGAGCCACGCATTTAATTGACACAACGTCTTAAGATTTACCTGAGATCTAGACGCATGATCACTGAGAAGCTGCTTTTGCGAAGGGTTATATTCTATTGTGGTAAATCGCTCAACCGTTAGCTGTGTATGTTTCCCGGCACCTTCAATTTTACATAACGCAATATCTAACCCATCTAATGAGGTACCGCTCATTAGTCCGAGTATATATTTGGTCTTTTTTTCCGCGATCGTGGCGAGTTTAATAATATCTGCTTTCATCTATAAAGCGCGCTCCATGATCAATGCTCTTGCCTTTTCATACTTTACTCCGGATAAACTGCCAAATCCTTCAAGTTGTCTGAATTTATATTTAGTAAAATAGGGGCAATTTAAGCCTAGTAAAAACAATGTTTTGAGGTGAGTAGAAAAATTAACGCCGCGTTGCGACGCAAACTGTGAAGCGTCTCTTAAAATATTTCTTGTTGTTTCAATATCTAATCCGTGGCTCTCTTGTGCATTGACGATCAAATGCTTACCGCTGCAGACCCCACAATGGCCACATTGCTCTGGTGCGTGCATATCGCCGAAATAACTGGCGAGCGCTTTGTGGTAACAGGAAGTCAGCTGGAAAAATTTGAGTAAATGTCTTAGCCGTGCAAGTTCGCCTTGCTCTTTAATTTGTGATTGCTGGTAGAAAGACTCAACCAGTTCATTAATGTTAACTTGTTGGACAGGCTTTGAATAAACCGAAGTATATTTAGCGACTTTTACGTCAATCAGTTGTTGATTTTGCAAATACTCAACGACTTCTTGCGCTTTAGTAAGGGGGATATTGTACCCATCTAATGCTTGATGTGAAAGTAATCCCCATTTCTTTTTGAATTCAAAACATGAGAATAGCTGAGACAAAAACAGTTGCCGTTCCGGCGAGTACCTGGCTAATATTTTATCTTTGTCTTGAGTGAATGCGATACTTAGCTCCGCAAAGTAGCTGTAGTTTACCCGTAAGTAACCTTGCAGTTCGAGTTGGACAATAAGTGTTTTTAATACCAATTGATTAATATTGGTTTTGTAGGCAAGTTCGTATTCGTTGAGGTGATAATCTGTAGCTGGCTCACCGAAAAGTTCGTTAAAAAGCAGCGTTAATGACTCTCGCTCTAATGCACTGGCATAAACGAAGTTCTCTAATGTGGCAATTTTTTCATTATTAATTAAAGCAACGCAATGTGCATTTTCGCCATCCCTGCCAGCCCTACCGACTTCTTGACTATATCCCTCAATAGATTTTGGCATATCATAATGTAGTACCCAGCGAACATCGGGTTTGTCTACACCCATACCAAACGCAATAGTCGCTACAACGATAAGATTAGCTTTCGCTAGAAAGTCAGCTTGAATTTGGGCCTTTTTCTCACTCTGCAATGATGCATGAAAGGCTTCTGCAGGAAAGCCACAAGCGGTTATCATTTTTGCTACTTCTTCAGCTTGTTTTTGCTGCGTGACATAAACGATACCTGCGCCTTTTGCTTTTTTCAAAAAGGCGAGTAGATATTCGTCTTTCTGAGATTCGCTAATATGCGCCGCACTTAAGAATAGGTTCTTACGGTAAAAGCCCGTTCTAATGATATTTTGATCGGATACATCGAATTTATCTGCCATATCGCGTGCAACTTTATTTGTTGCTGTCGCGGTGAGTAATAGCACTTGGTTGATACCAAGTTCATATCGATATTTAGCCACTTTTAGGTAATCTGGCCTGAAATTATGTCCCCACTCAGAAATACAATGCGCTTCATCAATGACAAGAAAAGAGATATTGCTTTGTGATAATAGAGTCCGAGCCTTTTGGCTATTCAGCCGCTCGACAGATATAAAGAGGACTTTAAGAGCATTGTTTCGCACCGCATTTTCTATGCGTAATGTTTCCTCTTTATTTTGAGTACTATCAAGACAAGCCGTCGCAACCCCTTTACTTTGTAGGTAATCTCGTTGTTCATGCATCAATGCCAATAGCGGTGAAACGACTACGCACACCCCTTGCTTCATGATTGCTGGTAACTGATAACACAACGACTTGCCTGCACCAGTTGCAAAAATAGCGATTGCACTTTGGCCTTGCAGTATAGATTCTATGACTTCCGATTGTCCCGGGCGAAGTGTCGTATGTCCAAATGTGCTTTGTAATGTTTGAAGGAGTTGCTGCTGTTGAGTCATCCTGAATCTTTTCTATATTTTTCTGAGATATTCGCTATTGTGCCATTTAAATTGGTAATTGCTTCATTGACCCGCTCAATGTCACTACGCTTAAATGCATGACGTCCAAGCATAAAATGAATAGCGTTATCGTTAACTACATAAGGGTGTAGCTGAATGCTTTGATAGCCTAGCTTGTTGATATAGTAGTAGCCTGCGTCTTCATCTTCAATCAGAAAATCGACGCGGTTTTTAGCCACCATTTCTATTCGCCTGTCCAAGCTCGCGATTTCAAACAACCGCTTGTCATACCAATCGATTTTTTTTATTTGCTTCACTTCCTCACCGTAGTAGGCTCCGGGATTAGCCGTAAATGTATAGCCTGCAGAAAATAACTCGATTAAGTTGCTATCGAGATCTATTTCCTTGTTAGCAAACAAACGCATTTTTTCACGCCGATATGGCGACGAGAAGTAAGCGATTTTTGCTCTATCAACACTAAAACTTGCGGATGGTAGGACATCAATTAAGCCCTTCTCAAGCTCGGTGATCCCACGTGCTGATGAAGGAAGTTGAATAAACTCGATACAAAACCCGGCGCGCTCAAACACTGCTCTAGTGATATCTACGTCTATGCCATAAGGACGAGTGCCATACATAACAAAAGGCGGCCAGCTAGAGCCAATGCCGATTTTTAGGGACAACTTATCCGCGCAATCGGAAGCGTAGCTTTTTGGAAAAGCCAAAACGAATAATAAAACGGATAGACGAATAAGCACTGCCAGAACTTATGACTCTTTTATGAAGTTCATTATGTCATTATGAAAGACCAAGCAGAAAAAGAAAGAAGAAATTGCTGATAAAAGCCAGATAATGGATAACTTTATGTTTATGTGCATAAAAAATGAGCTTGACTGGCAAGCTCATTAATTGGGGATGGTTAGATTAGTTAGTTACTGCTTTCCATACCGCAGCAGTTCCAGGTTCCTCGCCTCGAGTCCACCATTTTGCTTCAAAGACATTACCATTGTGAATTACACGGTCACCACCAACATATACGGTAGAGCGATCCCAAGTCGGGTATTGGGCGCCACCGTCTTTAATTGTGACATTGAATGTTGTATCTACAGCGTTAACCCCGTCTGATACGGTAACTGTGACTGGCACGGTTGTGTCGGCAGTGACATTTGCAGCAGTAATAGTGGCTGAGCTACCATTTGCTACAACGCTCAGTTCGGCTGGTGCATTCCAGCTATAGCTAAGTGCTGCGCCTTCAGGGTCAGTTGCTGATACATTGACAGTAGCCGAGGCTCCTTCGTTAACCGTAATATCTGAAATCGGTGTAACGACTGGCGCTGCATTTGCACCTTCTGGGTTTACAACTACAGCGACTGTTTTGGTTGTTGACAATGCGCCGTCATTCACCGTTACAGTCAAGTCATAGCTTGTCTGCTGAGTGACAGATGGAGCAGTTACAGCGACAGCTGCGGTGTTGTTAGCAGATAAAGCCAAACCAGGCGCAGCAACCCATGAGTAGGTTAGTGGATCATTGTCTAAATCGCTTGCTTGCGCATCAACATTCACAACCTGACCTGAGGTCACATTGATCGGTCCAGAAACGCCGATAGAAGGAGCACGATTAGGGATCTCACCCGCTGTAAGGCCATCATACATCGCATTTAGAATGTCGCCATTATCAGCGTCAATTTCCCAAGCAAATAAACCAGCCAGTTGATGAGTGTTCGCATACTGGCCTTTTGCGATAACGCTGCGTGGGCTATCGTAAGTGATGAGTTTACCGTTACTTCTGTTCCAAACATATGCTGCTTGTGCTTGCTCATCATAGCCTACTTCATAACCATTAACGCCTGAACCACCTTGGCCTACAGCGTTTGCTGCAATAGCCTTGTAATCCATAATACCCGGCTCCCAAACGCCCTCACTTGTAGAACCAGTCAACGGCCCATTGCCCGGCGCTGTCATTGGATTGCCTGGAATGGTCGCATTTGCATCAAGCACACCTTCCCAGCCGCGACCGTACATTGCAACGCCCATAACGAGCTTAGAGGGCTGTACACCTTGTTGAAGTAATAACTGAATTGCATGGTCGCCAGTGTATGCAGGGCCTTTGCGTGGCACTCCATTGTCATCAACACCTGTACCGTTACATTCATCTGTACTTAGATGAGAGCCACAATAGATACCAGTCTGATGACCCGTTTCATTGTTCCAAGCGCCATAGAAGTCATAGGTCATCGCAAAGATATAGTCCATATACTGCTGAGCAGCTTGGTAATCTACATCTTCAATCTTGTCGTAGCCTGCACCTATTGCAGAAGTCAGCTCATATTGACGGCCAGTTTCAGCTTCTAATTCGTCTAGCATTGCACGAAGTTCTTGCATTAGCGCCACATATGCTGGACCGTCGTTAACTGGATCGCCCAAATCTGGGTTTGGACCATCACCGCCGGGAAATTCCCAATCGATATCTACACCGTCATAGAACTTCCAAGTTTTAAGAAATTGTTTTACTGACGCGACGAAAGTGTCGCGGTTTGCTTTATTTGTAAAGCCATGGAACGGATCTGATAGCGTCCACCCCCCTACCGAAGGGAGAATTTTAAGATCTGGATAGCGTTGTTTTAGTGCCATCAATTGAGAATAAACACCGCGAATAGGATCTTTTGCATCCACCCCTGGCATAGATTTTTGGACGGCTGCCCAAGGGTCGTGAATGACGACTTCATAATCTTGAGAGTCAGCACATGCAGTTTGTAGTGCTCTCCAACTATTACCATTTTCAATGGATTTGAGTGATTCGTTAGGACCACAAATAGGAATAAAGCCATATAAAATGTGAGATAGGTTATGCGCTGGGATCTTAGTTACGTCGTAGTCACGACCATAAATGCCCCATTCAACGAAATATGCACCCGTTACCCGGCCTGGAATTGTCCCGTTATTGCGGTTGTTAGGATCTACATTCATAGGAAGTGGCGCGAGATGTGCTCCGTCTGTGTCGGCAATGACGATTTCTTTCCCTGCGCTTCTTGCACATACAGTACCTTCACATAGCTCTAAATAAAGCTGATGGCGACCGGATTTAGTATAGGGAAATTGTACTACGCCACTTTTAGTACCAGCTGAAAGAGTACCTTGGTTAACGAGCTGGTCATCAAAATATACTTTATAATTGTCGCCGCCAGAGCCACTCCATGCATTCCATTTGATGCTAATATCGACAACTTCTTTGGCTTTAACCAGTTGTTTGTATGAGCCTAGCCCATCAACGTTAACCTCAACGAACGAATACTGTTGTGGCTGCCAGTCTAGCGTTGGTGTGGAA
The DNA here is from genome assembly GCF_004103285.1 of Pseudoalteromonas sp. A757. Classification (NCBI taxonomy): domain Bacteria; kingdom Pseudomonadati; phylum Pseudomonadota; class Gammaproteobacteria; order Alteromonadales; family Pseudoalteromonadaceae; genus Pseudoalteromonas; species Pseudoalteromonas sp. A757. The sequence goes on along the minus strand of NZ_QNQN01000068.1, from coordinate 135,336 downwards.
GGAGCGGCAAGTGCTCCGCCACTCAGTAAGGCAAGTCCTATATAGCTGGTGATTTTGTTAAGTTTCATATCTTCAACCTTATTGTAGTTACATGTTGTACCCAATTAATTTGGGTTTTCTTTAAATTGCTTTCCAAACATCGGACGTGCCGGGTTCTTCTCCCTGCGTCCACCACTTGGCTTCATATACTTTTTGTTTATGCGTTACTCTGTCGCCTGCGACATAAGTAGTTGTGCTACTCCAAGCTGGGTATTGGTTATTGGTGCTATCTTGAACGGTAATTTTGAAACTTACGGTCGTGCTTGCTTTGCCATCGGTGACATTAAGTTCAGCCTGAAAGGTTTGATCAGCGGTAACTTCAGGTGTTGAGATGGTAATGGTGTCACCTTCGCCACTAAAGCTAAGTGGTGCAGGAATGCTCCAAATGAACGATAGTGGATCATTTTGGTCGTCAAATGCATGTGCATGCACGGTCACTTGGCTGTTTTCTGAGATAATTTGGTTAGAAATTGGGTTCACCGTAGGGGCAGTGTTGTCGCCGCCTTTTACGATGCTAAGATTGCTAGTGTAGGCTGCACTTGGCAAAAATACTTCGTTTGCCAATAAGGCGTTAGGATCAAATACGATTGAGCCGTCCGCTTGCTTAATACCAATGTTGACCTTATTACCGTAGTTGCTATTAAGATAAAGAGCTAACTCAGCTTGCCATGTTGATGCATTAGTGGAGGTTACATTCAGGTGATGGCTAATTAATTCGTTGCCAGATTGGTCAAATGTCCTAAACCACACACTATCGCCGGCTTTAGCATCTTGGCCTTGTTTTACGAAATAGCCGCTGCTCACCCATTCTGGTGGTGCCCCCGTTGGGGTTATTGTGATATCAGAGCAGTTATAAAATCCCTCTCCTGCGACATCAAACCGTTGCCAACGGGTATATAATACAGCATTGCCCTCTCGGCCTTGCGGTATATCTATTTCCATTTTATAGAAGCGCTTACCTTCAGGATCCACGACGAAATCAATATTGCCAAATTCATTAATAAGCTCTAAATCATTCCAAGTCAGTGGAGATGTATCACCATCATAGTTCGGCTTTGACAGGAAAAACTGCCAAAAGCTGGGGTTATGGGGGGTTGTAGCTCTAAAGCTAATGGCAAGTTTATTTTGGGCGTTTGGCTCTACAACTGTGCGCTGCCAGTGCGATGAGACAACACTCATGCCACTTTTGTTCGGGTCGCCAGCTGAGCAAAGCGTACCATCGGGAATATTTGCTTTTACCGCCTCTAGATTATTGTAGTCAGCGGTATTGGTTGAAAACTCATGCTCTTGCACAAACTGAAAATGGCCTGAGTCTAGAAAAGCTGCTTGGCACGCTAGGTTTGGGATATTTGAACCATCATCTGGCCACCAATAACCTCCTTGCGCTTGACAGATAGCTTGCCTTGCTTTGGGAAAGTCCATAAAACCATGAGCTGAAACTGCGTTTGAAAGCAAAGCCGAGGTTACGCCAAAAAGACCAAGCGCATATTTACGGTATAAACTATTCATGCTTATTCGCCTTTCATAAAGGGGGAGCAAAGCTCCCCATTAACTATTTACAAATTGCAAACCTTGGTATAGTCGCTGCTGACTGATGGCTGCTTATTGCTCCACCACTTCGCTTCATACACCGCGTTTCCTTCAACAATTAAATCACCTTGAGCAGCATGTGTACCTTGTGGCAAATTAGGGTAAACCACAATTTGACTGATAGGTGTGCCTTTACAGTTAGTTACCGGATCGGTAGGTCCTGTGCCAGGTGCTGCGACCGGTAGGTCGTTATATTCGCTGGTGAATGCATAACGGTTTCCGTCTTTCTCAACTACAAAGTTAACGGGGCCAGAAATAGGCATGTAATACATGACTTGGGCATTGATGGTTTCGCCTGGAGCAAAAGACTTAGGCGTACCACCCCACTCATTCACAAGCGTGATTGAGAATCGATGGAATTCATTTTCGAAGCCGCCAATATTATTACCCGCAGCATTTGAGCCATTTACGTCCACTGCCATACCAAGCTTTTCTTGTGCATTCCAGTTCGATTTAAAAATTGCCGATGTTGCAACAGGAACATCAAAGGAAATTTTCGCGCCACTCAAATCTATCGCTGAGTTGTTGGTAAAGGCAAAAGTTGGTGCAATCGGATAGTTAGCATCTCCTGCTGGAAAATCCTTCGCTACGAAGGTTACATCAACAGCTGACGCTGGTTTTACAAAGCTCTTATTTCCTTGTTTTACAGAGTAAGGCGTGCCACTTTGGTTAAACTTGTTGTAGGCTAAGGTTGTTAGCGATGAACCCATAAAGTATTCATTCTTGCTTGCATCATAATCGAAATCACCTGCAAGCTCCCAGAACATGATACCGCCTAGTTCTTGGTTGATGACATAGTCGACTTTGGCGGCCATTGATTCTTCATCTTCAATAGATAGAAAAACATTCTTGGTGGCGTTCCAGAGCCAAGGAGCAACGGCAACAGAATCGTAATGGCGCGTATAGCTGCCATTAATTTGATGCTCAGGGTTATTAACTGGGTCTAATCCATAATCACTTAGGTAACTACCTAACACGCCATTTTGAAGGTTTTTAACATGCCAAAGTGGGTTCGAACCTGCCGGTACTTCTAAGCCAACGTCGTTCTTGTCGTGCCACAAGTTATCGATACCTACTGCACCATTACCGCACTTGTTCTTTTCGCCGCTACCAGTTCCTGGAGGACAATCAGCTTGGTTAGGCAATGCAGCCTGTCCCCATAAACCATTTGTACCGCCCGTAACATCTCTAAAACCCCGAGTATAATAAGGGATGCCAATGTTGATCCGTCCTGCAGAGACAGAGCCTCTGAAATATTTGACCGCCCAATCAGTGTTAAGGTAACCAATTCCTTCAAATTCTTTGGTGCCATATACATTCCACTGCTTAAGTTCTGAATCTTCGCCAGTGTCGAATAGCGATGCGTTATGACCAACGTGCTGGTTCCACGCTCCGTGTAAGTCATAAGACATGATATTGACATAGTCTAGATACTTGGTGACTTGGAATGTCTCCATACCACGTAGAAGGTAACCAGAAGAAGGTGATGCAATCGTTAGTAAGTAGTGAGTATTGTCTTGTTGGCCTGCTTGGTCTAATGCTTCTCTCAGTTTTTTCATTAATACTTGATAAGAAGCATTCAATGCTGCTCTACGCGGGTTAGATATTGCAAAATCATCGGGATGACCAGAGTCATTCATTGAAGATGGGTATTCATAGTCGATATCGACACCATCAAAGTTGTATTTACGGATAAATTCAACGGAACTTGCTACAAACGCATCAATACCTGCATGATTCACGCTTCCATCTGCATTGGTAGTCATCGTATAGAAGCCACCGCTGGCGACACGCTTACCTGTTTCGTCAAAGTAGCCACCAGTTTCTGCCCAGCCGCCTACGGAGATCAAAGTTTTCACATCAGGGTGCTGTTTCTTGAATTTGTTCAGTAAGTTAAAGTGGCCGGTATAAGGAAGAGATGGATCCATTTCTGCCCCAGCAACACCTGGCCATGTCATATTCGTTGCAGGATTGTTAGGTGCAGTTGGGTTCCCTATTGATACCTTGTTATTGGCATCAACGTGCGCGAAAGCGTAATTGATGTGGGTGATCTTATCCCATGGAATATCATCAACTAAATAGCTAGGCTGACCATTCTTACCCGTTCTCCAGCTAGTAAAGTACCCTATGACACGTCTTGGGTGATCGCTTCCCATTTTTTCACGGCCGTTTTCATCGTAAATATCACAATAGTTAGGCGAAGTGTTGGGGGTCTGGTAAAGGCCATGTGGAACACAGCTGTTTGCAACTGGAGGTGTTTCAATCACACTTGCATTAAGTATGCTCTCAGCCGTTGCACCGGTATTATCTTCAACAATAAGCTTTAATGTTACCGCACCAAGTTGTGTTGGTGTCCAAGTGTGCTGAGCTGGTGTTGTTGTACTTTCAAATGCGATTTGGTCGTTAATAAGCAGCGTTAGTTTTGCTATTGAGCCGTCAGGATCCGAGCCATCAAGAACGATATCTACAGGTTGATCAATAACTAGATCACTACCTCCACCGAACGAAAGGTTTGCTGTAGGTAACTGATTTCCTGTCGTATTAACGATAACATTTGTTGTTAACGTGTTGGACACTGCTTGCTTATCATCTGTTGCAACAACAGAAATTGCGTGAGTTCCGGCGATTGCCGCCCAATTAAATGAAAAACTATCACCCGTTGCTGTTGTATCAATACCGACTGACATGCCATCTACAAAAAATTCTACCTGAGTTACTTCGCCATCTGTGTCTGTTGCATTTACAGAAATGGCAACGCTGTCATTTTCATTAAAAGAGGTCCCGTCAACTGGCAGTAAATTCTGTATTAAAGGGGGATTGTTGTTGACAACGCTGTCACAGTCACCCAATTTTTTCCAATCATCCCACGGACCAGAGTGTGTAATCGGATCGGCTTGTGTCCACCATTTTGCTTCAAAAGCTTGTTGCGATTTTTGTACCTGAGCGCCTCCATTGTAAGTAGAGTTTTGTGACCATTCTGGTAGGCCATCACAGTTGTAAGCATATGAGTTTGCGCAAAAAATAGCTCCAATGAACGCAGCCATTTGCGATAGTTTAAGGGTCTTTACATGTTGTTTCATAGTTTGGTTCTCCAACCATTTATTGTATTTGGTTAACAATAACACCATAAAGCTAACACATAAAATTAATATGGCAACAACAAATTTCGGTTTAAGTTTACGTTTACGTAAACGTTGTTTTCATCCTTTTTTCATTAAACTGTAACACTAACACTATGAAAAATATGCTTAGTTTCGTCTTGATAAGGCACATAAATTAAATTTGTAATTATTTAAAATTAAGTGATAGTTACCATTAAGATTTACCAAAAAGCATGTAAGTAACAGTTTGTTTTAGCGGTATATATTAAAAAGATATTAACAAGTCCAAAGTGTAATATAACTTATGAAACACTTACTCCCTTTCTTGTCGTTGTTTCCTTTTTGAACTAGATTTAACTTAATTCGTTTAGGAGAATGAACTTTGGAATTTGACGAGCAATCGACGACTGCAGGTGAAGCAATACGTATACTTTGTCTTGATGATGAAACGAACGTGATCCGTTCGCTCAATCGATTATTTCGTCAAAATGGAATACACGCAGAGCTCTGCAATGATCCACAACAAGCCTTGTCACTTGTGCGAGCATCCTCTTTTGAGGTTGTTATTAGTGATATGCGGATGCCCGAAATGGATGGTGCTACTTTCTTACACGAGGTGAAGAGTATTTGCCCAGATACACAAAGGATATTACTTACCGGATATTCTGATCTCTCATCAACAATTAAAGCGATTAACGAAAGTGGGATCCATGCATACATTCAAAAGCCTTGGGATAACGATATACTCGTACATACGGTAAGAGAGTGTTCAGAGAAATACAGATTAAAAAGATTAAATAAGAAGCTTAATAAAGAGATAGTACAAAAAAATGAGCAACTAACAGAACTAAATGAAAACCTGGAAGGATTAGTACAAAAACGGACAGCGCAGATCCGTAAAGTATTAAGTCAATTAGAGCAAGCTAACCAAAAAGAACGTAAAGAACATCGAGCGACCGTAGAGTTGCTATATAATTTTCTGAATGCGAATCCTTTTATTGATGGGAAAAAAGCAAAAAATATAGCCAAGTTATGTAGAATCATAGCCAAGAAGTTAGCGCTCTCAAATGAAGTAGCTGAAACGGCCATGATGTCGGGATATTTAGCTGAAGTTGGCTTACTTGCTATGGATCCTGAAATTTATAAATCACCAATAAGAAAGCTAAGCGAAGCACAAAAGAAAATCTATTATACACACCCTTCCATTGCACAGCTTATGTTGATGCCGGCGCAGCACTTATCTGATGTAGCTGAAGCGATTTATCATCAGTTTGAAAAGTTCAATGGCCAAGGTATCCCTAAAGGGCTTAAAGGTAAAGAAATTCCTTTGGGCTCACAAATACTTGCAGTCGCTAGAGATTATTATGACAATTTATATAGCACGAATGGTTCTGATAACGAGAGAGCTGATTTAGCACTAGACCTTATTCGAACCTATAGGGGAAGCTTTTATTCCCCTGAAATTGTTGATATTTTGGAGCAAGCAGTAAATAACAACGAGTTAGGCCAAGATCAAGTCGGCTCGGTTGATATCTTGACCACCGAAAAGCTCAAACCTGGCTTGACATTGGGCTTAGCACTTCACAGCAATCAAGGAATTTTATTATTACCAAAAGGGCACACCTTTACCGATAAGTCTATTGAAAAACTTAAGCAGCTTGAAGCGCAGCGTCCAATACCTTTTCGAATTATGATTAAGCGATAATTATATGCTTACTGGTGAGAGCTTTATTAAATACTTGTTTACTGACAGTGTTTAGATGATAGCCAATATAGCTTTCTCGGATGTTAACACGAATGAACTGCTAAACTATATCAATGAGTCTTAATACTTGGTCAATTTGTAGGAGCAAACCTGACGCTTACAGCTTTAAAGGTTTCTAATTTAGAACAACTAAATAGCAATAATTTCGCCTTGCTTACATTGATGTGAGTACCTAGGAAATAGCAGCCTGCGATAGCGGTGTTGTCGACAAGATTTTCTCGCCTCAAAATAGATCACTTAATTTTAAGCTAATTGGTATTATAGCGGCTCCTTTCAGTATGAGGGAACACATCATACATAAAGTCATATTAAGCCAATATTGGCTTTAGTTAAAATTAATTATAAAAAAGCCCAGTAAACTGGGCATTCTTAGGATTTAATCTAACATTTTGTTAAGTGCTTGAAGTGGGTGCTTTGGTTTTATTCCCTTAAAGCGTTTAACCTGACAGCGACAAGAGAAACCTGTCACTAATACTTCATCTAGAGCGGTGTTATCAATATGATGCTGCCAAGAGGATTCATAGAGCGCTCTTGAATTTTCTTGGTTTTGCGTTTCGTGGCCATAAGTTCCCGCCATGCCACAACATCCGGTATTAACCGCTTCTAAATTAGAGTTCAATTTATTAAAAATGCCTTGCCAAACACCTTTTGATTCAGGCATTGCTGTTGTTTCTGTACAGTGGCTTATTAACGTAAATTTTGACGGACTGATTGTCGCAGCCGTCGGGATTTCAACAGTTGAAAGCCATTCATGCGCCAATTGTACTTTAAAGTTACCCCTACTCTTTTTTAGGATATCATTATATTCATCGCGATAGCACATCACCAAAGAAGCATCGAGCCCAACTAGAGGCCTGTTATATTCACTGATTGTATTCAAAAACTGTGCAGCGCTGCTCGCGGTCGATTTAAATTCCTTTAAAAAACCTTTAACGTGTTGTGGTTTACCGTTTGGTTTAAATGGTAACACGAGTGGATAAAACCCAAGCTTTGATATAACTTGCACAAAGTCCGATACTAATTCCGCTTCATAGAAACTCGTAAAGGGGTCTTGAACAACAAATACTACGCTTTGCTGTTCTTCATCGCTTAACTTTTCGAAACGGCCCTCTGAATAGAAATATTTGTTCGGCACTAACTTGTTAAGCTGCATCTTACTTAGTGCCGGCGAGTCAACATAGCCAATTAGCCGTTCAACGAAAAAGTTTGATATTTTGTTACTTTGTAGGGCGTTAACTACATTTGGGAACTTGGCCATAGTAGGTAGTGCACGTTCAATGTTCGCAACTAGGTAGTCTTTAAGTGGTCGATTGTAACGACTGTAGTAAAAGTTTAAAAACTTAGCGCGAAACGTAGGAACATCAACTTTTATTGGGCATGCCGTTGTGCACGCTTTACAGGCTAAACATTCATCCATTGATGCTTTAACTTCATGGGAAAAGTCATATTCGCTTTTCTTACGGGTATTTAGAAAGCGCTCCCACCAAGTAGTGTCATTTTCATGGTTGATTAATTGTTTTTCTGTCGCAATCAAATCAACCCCTTTATTGTTTTGGAGTCTTAACCACTCTTTGAATAAGCCTGCACGTCCTTTTGGAGAGTTTCTGCGATCTTTGGTGACCTTGTACGATGGGCACATTGGTGATTTATCATCATAATTAAAGCAAAGTCCATTACCATTACAATTGATCGGTGCTTCGTAGTTTACTTTTACTTCAGTTGGGATTGTTCGGTCAAACCAAGCTCTTTTCTGCGCATCGACTGACACTAATTGGTCACCTGAATCCAGTGGTGTACAAATTTTTCCAGGATTTAAGCGATTGTTTTTATCAAACAAGCTTTTAATTTTACGAAGTTCATTAAATAGTTGCTCACCGAAAAACTCAGGTCCGTATTCACTTCGGTAACCTTTTCCATGCTCACCCCACATTAGTCCTCGGTATTTTGCGGTTAACGCCACTACCTTATCTGAGATCACACGTAGTAGTTTTTCCTGTTCAGGATCGCACATATCAAGCGCTGGGCGTACGTGTAAAACACCGGCGTCAACATGACCAAACATACCATAATCTAATTGATAACTATCAAGTAACTCTCTAAACTCAATGATAAAATCAGCAAGGTTTTCAGGTGGAACGGCTGTATCTTCAGCAAAAGCAAGTGGCTTTTTATTGCCCTTGGCGTTACCCAATAAGCCAACCGACTTTTTACGCATCGCATAAATCTTAAGGATATCCGCCTTATCATTGGTAAGCTGATAGCCAATAACACCTGCTTCTTTGTTCGCAATAAGCTGATCCAATCGTTGACATAAGCTATCGACTTTAGATGAAATTTCATCTTCTGATTCACCATTAAACTCAACCATGTTAAGACCTTGCATCTCAACACCGGGTACATCTTGAATTAAGTCCGATACTGAGTGCCAAATGATGTCTTCTTTGGCAAGACCTAAGACTTTACTGTCAACGGTTTCGACCGAAGTTGCATTAGCGGAAACCAAGAAAGGACTGTTTCTGAGTGCAGATTCAAATGAATCATACTTAACATTGATCAAAGTTTTAAATGGCTGAATTGGCGTTAAATTGAGTTTTGCTTCGGTGACAACACCAAGCGAACCTTCAGAGCCCGTAATAATTCGAGACAAGTCAAAAGTGGTTAGTGAATCGTCGAATACATTTTCGAGGTCATAACCCGTTAAAAAGCGGTTTAGTCTTGGAAATTTTTCAAGTATAAGTGCTCGATTGTTTCGACAGATCTCGATGACATTCGCATAAATGTGAGAAGTCTTTGAGTTTTGCTCAGCTAGTAACTCCGCTTTGTCAATTGCTAACTTTGAGGTATTTAGTTCTGTACCGTCCACCAAAAAGGTTTTTAACCCAAGTACATGATCGCTTGTTTTACCATAAACGAGAGAGCCTTGACCCGACGCATCAGTATTTACCATACCACCAATTGTTGCTCGGTTACTGGTGGAGAGATCTGGAGAAAAGAAATAACCGTAAGGTTTTAAAAAGTCATTAAGCTGATCTTTGATTACACCCGCTTGAACTCGAACCCAACCTTCTTGTTCATTGATCTCAAGAATTTCTCTCATGTGCCTCGAAAGATCTATCACGATACCTGGAGTAAGTGATTGACCATTAGTACCAGTTCCTCCTCCTCTCGGACCAAAGGTAAGAGATAAAAACGGGTCTTGTTGGGCGATTTCCAGCGCAAGCTGTACGTCTCGATTTGTTCTAGGAAACAATACAGCTTGAGGGATTTCTTGATAGATACTATTGTCGGTTGATGTAACAAGGCGAGTTGCATAACTCGAATCAATGTCTCCACTAAAACCTGCATCAATTAGTTTGCTTTGATAGAGGTTGATAAGTTCGTTTGCAGAATCCTGCTGACTAATATTTGCGATCATGACGGTATATTTTACTTGCTTTGAATTAATTGTATCACGAAGGATTAATGATCAACTTGAGAATTTTATGGTTTGTTACAATTGGAAATAGTTTATTTCACCATGCATCTTATACTCTTATTGTAAAGGAGGAAATAACATGAAAATTATTTACGACCTCGCTGGTATCGTGTTTTGCATTCTAGCATTGATCTTCTTTGTTGTGCCCGGTCCATCGATTATCTTTTTACTTGCGGCACTTGTGTGCTTTTCAATGAATCATGATGGTGCGAAGAAGCACCTAAAAAATGTGCAGCGTTTGTTTAAGCTTGGCTGCGAAAAGTTAGATAGGACATTTCAGAAATGAAATGGCCCCAATGTGTTACATTGGGGCCATTAAATTATTTATTAAACTTCTCAGCTAGATAAAGCCACGTTTCAAGTACTGTATCAGGGTTAAGTGAGACAGAATCAATTCCTTCTTCAACTAACCAAGCTGCGAAATCTTCATGATCCGATGGGCCTTGACCACAAATACCTACATATTTGCCCTTCGCCTTAGCGGTTTGAATTGCCATTGAAAGCAGTTTTTTGATAGCCGGGTTTCGCTCATCAAATAAATGTGCAATAAGGCCAGAATCGCGGTCCAGACCAAGTGTTAATTGGGTAAGGTCATTTGAACCTATCGAGAAGCCATCGAAATATTCTAAAAATTCTTCAGCAAGCAGGCAGTTTGATGGCAGTTCACACATCATGATGACTTTTAGACCATTCTCGCCGCGTTTTAGACCATGAGCTTCAAGAATTTCAATAACTTGAGCTGCTTCTTCTAGGGTACGAACGAATGGGATCATGATTTCAACGTTAGTTAAATCCATCTCATTACGAACACGTTTGATAGCTTCACACTCTAATGCAAAACACTCTCTAAAGTCTTCGGAAATGTAACGGGATGCGCCGCGGAAACCAATCATTGGGTTTTCTTCTTCAGGCTCATACTGCTGACCGCCAACCAAGTTTGCATACTCGTTTGACTTAAAGTCAGACATGCGAACGATTACACGCTCCGGAGCAAATGCCGCACCTAGCGTAGAAATACCTTCAACTAGCTTGCTGATATAGAACTCTACTGGTGATTCATATCCTGCGATTAGCTCTTTAATTTCAGCCTGTAGCTCTGCATCTTGCTTATCAAAATGAAGTAGTGCTTTAGGGTGAATACCAATCATACGGTTGATGATAAATTCAAGACGCGCAAGACCGATACCTGCATGTGGTAACTTCGCAAAATCAAATGCGCGATCTGGGTTACCTACGTTCATCATTATCTTCATCGGAATAGTTGGCATTGAATCGATGCGAGAAGAAATAACATCGAATTCAAGTTCACCTTTATAGATATAACCTGTATCGCCCTCTGCACATGATACTGTTACCGTGTCGCCATTAGTGATCAAATCGGTTGCGTTACCACACCCAACTACTGCTGGGATCCCTAGCTCACGAGCAATGATTGCTGCGTGACAAGTACGACCACCACGATTCGTTACGATAGCAGAGGCACGCTTCATGATAGGTTCCCAATCAGGATCCGTCATATCAGTAACAAGTACATCGCCTTGCTTTACCGAGTCCATTTGATCAATTGAAGACAGGACTTTAACTACGCCTGAACCAATCTTATGACCGATTGCACGACCTTCAACAATAACTTCAGACTTTGACTTTAGCTGGAAGCGCTCCATTACGTTCGCATCTTCGTTTGAACGAACGGTTTCTGGACGGGCTTGAACGATATAAAGCTTACCGTCATTACCATCCTTCGCCCATTCGATATCCATTGGACGACCGTAGTGCTTTTCGATAATAACAGCTTGTTTTGCTAATTCTTCTACTTCTGCGTCTGTAATCGAGAATTGGTTAGATAGTGCTGAGTCTACATCAACAATCTCAACTTGCTTTCCGTGAGACTCATCACTTGAGTAGATCATTTGGATTGCTTTTGAGCCTATATTTCTCTTAAGAACTGCAGGTTTTGCTTTTGCTAGAGTTGGCTTATGAACATAAAATTCATCTGGGTTCACTGCGCCCTGAACTACCATCTCACCTAAACCATAGCTAGAAGTAACAAAAACAACATCTTCGAAGCCTGATTCAGTATCTATTGAGAACATAACACCAGACGATGCTTTGTCTGAACGCACCATACGCTGAATACCGGCAGAAAGCGCGACGCCTCTGTGATCATAGCCCTGGTGTACTCGATAAGAAATAGCACGGTCATTAAATAGCGAAGCAAAAACATGCTTGATGGCGACCATTACGGCATCTATGCCACGAACGTTTAGGAAAGTTTCTTGTTGGCCAGCGAAGGAGGCGTCTGGCATATCTTCTGCTGTTGCTGATGAACGAACAGCAAAGGAGACATCTTGGCTTGCGTCACCGTGTAACTGGCTATATGCCTCACGGATTGCTTTATCTAATTCTGGTTGGAATGGTGTATCGATAACCCATTGTCTAATTTGGGTGCCGACTTTGGCTAATTCGTTGACATCGTCAACATCGAGAGTATCTAGGATTGAGTGGATTTTTTCATTGAGGCCTGACTGCTCAAGAAATTCATTAAACGCATCAGCTGTTGTTGCGAATCCACCAGGTACTTGTACACCAGCGTTAGCAAGGTTAGATATCATTTCACCTAGAGAAGCGTTTTTACCACCAACTCGAGGTACATCTTGCATACCCAACTCTTGATACCAGAGAACGTAGTCTTGCACGGAACTGTCTCCAAAACAAATTGTATTAAATGTGAGAGATTAATTGACCTTTCCACTTGGTCAAGGGCATTCTACAACGGTAAGGCAGTCTTCGTAAACCGCGATGGCTTATTTTCAACAATTTCTGAATGAATAATAGCAAAATGAGAACAGCATTTTATATTTCCGATGGCACCGCTATCACCTCTGAAGTGTTTGGTCACGCAACGCTTTCAATGTTCCCTGTAGAATTTAATCACCAAACGATACCGTTTGTAGAGACAACAAAAAAAGCAAATGAAATCAAAAAATTAATAGACTCTGTCGCTGAAAGTTCAGGTGAGAAGCCGTTGGTGTTTTTTACATTCGTTAATCCAGAATTGTCCGATATTATTTTATCGTCGCAAGGGGTTTGTTACGACTTTTTATCTTATGCGAGCGAAATAGTAAAAAGAGAGCTAAAAGTTCAGCCGGTGCCCAAAATGCACCGCACGCATAGCATTCACGAATCTTCTTATGATTTTAGAATAGATGCAGTTAACTACGCACTTGCAAATGATGACGGCGCAAATATTAAAGATTATGACGAGGCAGACATCATATTGGTAGGTGTCAGCCGCAGCGGTAAAACGCCAACTAGCTTATATTTAGCATTGCAATATGGGATCAAAGCCGCGAATTACCCAATGACGGAAGATGATTTAGAAAGTGGAAGACTACCTAAATGTTTGGATAAATATAAAGGTAAGCTGTTTGGTTTAACCATAGAGCCAGAAAGGTTAGCTGCAATAAGGCAGGAGAGGATGGCAAACTCAAAGTACGCATCAATCAGACAATGCCGTATTGAAGTCAAAGAAGTTGAGATGCTATTTAAAAAGAATAAAACGCCTTACTTGAACAGCACACGTTATTCCGTTGAGGAAATATCAGCAAAGATTATTTCTGAAACAGGTCTAAAGCGCCATAAGTACTAAAAAGGCCGCAATGCGGCCTTTTGTTTGTTATTTATACTGTTTTGCGAGCGTCTTTTAGTAGATCTGCAACTAAAAAGCCTAGCTCTAAAACTTGGTCTGCGTTTAGACGCGGATCACACTGGGTGCGGTAACGCTGAGATAAGTCCTCGTCTGATAGACCGTAGGCACCGCCAACACATTCAGTGACGTGTTGCCCTGTCATTTCTAAGTGCACACCACCAGGATAGCTACCCTCAGCTTTATGCACTGCGAAGAACTGACTGATTTCTCTCAGGATATTGTTAAAACTACGTGTCTTATATCCAGTCGTCGCTTTTTCAGTGTTTCCGTGCATCGGATCCGAAGTCCAAATAACTTTGCGGCCTTCTTCTTGAATTCTACGAACTAATTTAGGCAGCTTTTCCGGCAGCACATCTGCACCCATGCGTGTGATAAGTGTTAGACGACCAGGAATATTATCAGGGTTAAGCGCATCGACAAGTTTAATTAACTCATCTTCTTGCATCCCAGGGCCAACCTTTACGCCAATAGGGTTTTTAATACCACGGAAAAATTCGATATGAGCGTGATCTAATTGACGAGTACGTTCACCAATCCAAACAAAGTGAGCAGAACAATCGTACCAGTCCCCAGATAAGTGGTCTCGTCTAGTTAAGGCTTCTTCATAACCTAACAATAGCGCTTCGTGTGAGGTATAAAGCGGAGTTTCCTTCAGGCTTGGTGCTACTGTTGAATCAATGCCACAAACTTCCATAAACTCAAGTGCTTCTTGAATACGCTCCGCGAGTTGTTGAAATTTGTCTTTTAACGGATTTGCAGCTACGAAACTCATATTCCAGCGATTTACCTGATGCAGATCTGCAAGACCACCCTGTGCAAACGCGCGAAGTAGGTTAAGTGTTGCTGCAGACTGGTGATATGCTTTCATCAATCTATCAGGATCTGGGATACGTGCTTCTTCCGTAAACTCAAAACTATTAACGATATCACCACGATATGAAGGTAAAGAAACACCTTCAATAGTCTCGAAATCTGAAGAACGGGGCTTAGCATATTGCCCTGCCATTCGAGCAATCTTAACTACCGGGCATTTACCGCCATATGTTAATACGACAGCCATTTGCAAAAGTGTCTTGAACGTATCACGAATATTAGCGGCACTAAAATCTGAAAACGATTCTGCGCAATCACCACCTTGCAATATAAAAGCTTTACCTTCGCAAACATCTGCTAGGCTTTTATACAAGCTTCGCGTCTCTTCTGCAAAAACGAGCGGCGGTGCTGAATTTAGTTCTTTTTCAACTGATTTTAACTTCTCTGAATTTGGGTATTCAGGTTGCTGTAAGATAGGTTTATCTCTCCAGCTATTTGGGCTCCAATTAGCCATTGTATTTTCCTCATTCCAATATGTGTTACCACCATTGAACAGTACCCCAAGCCCCCTTATTCATCAAGGAAAAACTTTAGTTTGTTTTGTTAAAGAACACATCATACATTATATAATTTATTATAATGACACTTTAGCTAAAACTGTTTTACAAATTAATCACAGTACTAAGCTTCTTAAAATAAGGTGATTTTTAATACATCTTTCCAGCTAGCAAAAAAGCAGACCTAAAGTTGGCAACTATCAGACTTTTATCAGCTGATCTTTATTCGCTATAATGAGTAACATCAGGAATTTAGAGTGAATTGAAGACCCTGGAATCGATATCAAATATAATCTTGTCGACATCTTGTTTTTCACTTTGAGTTCCTTGATTAGAGGTCAATTCAAGAATTTGAGAGCAAGCAGGCTCCTACCCTACCTCTTCAGCAAATCATCTTACAGAGCATTTATATACAAAGACGATACACTGACTTTAGCTTATTATTATGTTAAATTGATATTTGTTTAAGTTCAGACTAGTAATTCTTCAAGTCAGCTATAAGTCACTGGGTAGTGACTCGTCGTATTTTATGAGTAGGAAGGAAGCAAGAAAAAATGAGTCTATAGTGATTGCTATGAGTACTAACCACATGTGCTATATAGTTTTTGGAAGCATTAACACGTATAGGTACTTCCAACAGCCCTCTCCTCCAATGAGAGCTCAATGCTGAAAAATAGGGGAGATTTCTCTTCAGTGCGCTGGACTATTAAAATAAGTTTTCTTGATTAAGCTATCTTATTGAAACAACGAAATCTCGCCGGGTAACACAGTGCTTAACTCTATAACCAGATAAAAATAAGTAAAGTATTCTACTGTCAAAAAGGTGGTATTGATTACGCAGTACTACTGAGTTTACTCTTGCCCCTCATTCTTTTCTCGATATCTAACACAACGACCTTTATTCTTACAGCTAATCACTTTGCCTAAAATAATTAGGCATAAGGTTACTCGCTTAATTGCTATTTTCATTTCCAAAACTCTCACTAGTTTCTGGCCAGTTAATTTCAGAGATATTGTCCCATGAGCAGTTAGCTCATCTAGCTTGACTCGTTCGCAAACAAACTGTTCAAACGCTTGAAAGATCTCTGTCTACTTCACTCTTCGACGATCTGACCATGAGCACAAGTGTAAAAACTATATGATATTCAAATAACCAAAGCACATGAGATGTGTCTTCTATCTACTTGTGTTTGTCCGTTATTTTAACTTCACTACAAATCGAGTACGGCATTGACATTAGTATTTATTCCGGTGAAGTTTGAATAACAGTAAACAATCACAGAAGTAGCTGGTTTAGTTATTATAAAGTTAGTACTAGCACTGAACATGTGCATGTAGAAAAAATAAACTTGTCTTTTAATCGTCTTCGTATTTTAGTCAGGTACGACTGAAAAAGTGCGGATGTTACTCGAAGATTCATAGCCCAGAAAAAGAAGTGGTACGGTTATTCTCTTAGAAAGTGAAAAATTAAATTCAGTGTTTTACTCTATAACTTAGCCAACCCTTTGAAGGGTCCCAAATGATAGTCATCGCAAAGTAAGTACACACTTACCAACCATCTATCATCTTCCCTTCCTAGCCTAACTAGGATCTATCAAACCTTCATGTCTACGAAAAAGTACGGTCGAAACAAAATAAGTGAGCACTTACTATTGTTTTTCAACACTAAAATATTGAACCAGAAGAAGACTCTGTCAGTATCAAAAGTTGACTTTAATTTATAAAAAAGAGTATTATCGCGAGGATAAAGGAACACATCATACAGTTTTTTCATGAATATAAAATCAGTGTTGAATTTAAAAGTTAATCAAAAAGCTGACAAGTAGCGTTGTTGTTCTGAGTGGTTACTAGCCACCACTGCTTTTTAGCCTGATAGTATTGCCCATTAGAAACTCCCTTCAAAAGTGACAAAAATCTAATTTTATAGGAGAAATCCAAAAAATTTGATATAACTTAGTCTATCGGAAAGAAACACATCATACAAAGTGAGATAAAACAATTTCAACTCTACAAAACTAATTAGCTATTTCATCAAAACGACATAGAATCACTTTCCTATTTTAAAATTCACTAATAGATATTTTATTTCTCTAAAACCTAGACACTCCAAATAAAAGCTTAATAAGTGAAGATAAATATGAGCTAACAGAATATTTCTGATATAATTTACATATATCCCAGGGAACACATCATACTTATAAGATCAATAAAAGTATGCATCATCACAAAATACCCACAGCTAATTGATCAAATAACTAAGTTCTCAACAATGATCGACTAAAACGATACTTAGCTTAATTTAGCAAACGGCAAGTGATATGGTTAGTTTGTTCCATTAGATACTCATAATAAAATCGCTTAGCGAGATTTCATTATTTTTGATATAATGCGAGAGAGATAACAAGAACACATCATACAATGAATAAATTTAATATACGTTCAACCTTCGACATTCTTAATGAACACATTAATCAGCTATGCCATGAATTAACAGAAGCTGATATTAAAAAGGCAACTTTTTACGAACTGCCAGATATAAAAAAACAAGATGAAGAAACCGCTCCAACAAATATAACTGTTAAAAAAATAGAAGGCGAAAAAGCACTCTCTAAATGTTTAGATGCTTATCGCGACCTCTATTTAAACGACCGAGAAAGCGGAAAGTTGTTGCAAAGGTTTCCAGGTCTTTTGTTAGTCAATGACCCTAAAGAAGTTATCAAGTCTAGGGTGAATGCAGTGAATCTTGCCAAAGAAAATTTTAAAAATGCTATTTTGGAAATTTCTAACAATGATGCCAGATTCGAAGCTGTTCATAGTGCAGTTCCTAACTTAATGACTTTAGCTGCCTATCGAAAAATACATAGCGAATCCGAAGCTCCCTATTCCGTTCGATTTACTTGGATGAAAAAACATGCAACCAGAGTTTTGAGTAAAGAACTTGCTATGGAGATGTTGAATCGCTCTTCACTTTATTCAAATCCAAGGATGATAGATCAGGAAAAGTGGCAACAGCTTGTAGAACAAGAAAAATATAGAGTTTCTAGTCTATCAGAAAATGCAAAACTCAGAATTAGAAGGCCAACCCGAGTAACACCTGAGGTGAATGTAAGATATACAGCTCAGAATCGCTATCATGTGAGTGCCGCACTTCCATTTATACTCTTTAACCCGAATCCAGACACTAAACTTGGAGAGCTAAGTCATTTTACACAAAAAGATGATCATCCAAGAAAGCGAGAGTACAACTTTCTAGTCGATAGAATTTATTTAGAGAAATTTGATTAATAATAAGGTAATTCATACGGAATCTGACGATAGCAATTAATTTAACATAATCTTGTTAAATTAGTATAGTCCATGCAAGCGCTAACTGACTTGTCCTCATTATAGTATGATGTGTTCTATACACTTTAAAACTTATACCAATTAATTTAATTAAGTGATCTCTTTTGAGGCGAAGAAAATCTTGTCGATAACACCATTACCGCGTCCAGCTATCGCCAAGGTACTTACATCCATGTAGGCAAGGCGGGAATTTTGCTATTTAGTTGTTCTAAATGAGAAATTTTTAACGCAGTTAGTATCAGATTTGCTCCTTCAAATTGAACAAGTATCAAGACTACTTGGTATTATAAGACTGTAATGAAATCGTTATCTTCACAGATTAAGTACTAAATTTCTTCAGGTTAAATTTTGATTTATCATTACGTGTTAAGCTCTGAAATAGCTTATCGCCTACGGACTCGCATCTAGAAATCACTAAAAAATCAACTTCTGTTGGATAACAGAGTTTTTCTATTTTATTGTTCTAAATAGGAAAATTTGAATTATCGATATACTTATTAGATCTCCCAAGGACTAGAGAATTGACTTAATCCGCTGATGTAGTTTCAGGATATATTGATGGCAGTATTTTTTCACCGCAGAAAATTTCAAGAAGACTTTTAGCTCTTCAGACTCCATCTTTTTGAAGAATTGGGTGGCGATAAATTTCGCTCGGAAAGTATCCTCCATTGAAATAGAAATTAGCTTTGATACCAAAGTTCTTTATTTTGGCTAGAAATACTATCCTAGCCAAAACAGAAAATCTTATTTCTTAACGATTTCTTCTAATGTATCTTCATCAATTACTTCAACATTTTCGACGATACGTTTACCACCTTGAATTTCGATACGTTTATGGTGTTTATTGAGAGCCAATATTTCGTCACAGAATTGAGCAGATGGGTGCATTTCGTACACATAATCAACGATTTTTCCGGATTTTTCATCCTTAACATTTGAAATGTTGTATTCGGATATTGCCCCTTTCTCGATCAAATCTTTCATTGTTGTGGTCATATCACGACGAAGTGCCTTCAATTTATTCTCTGTAATTTCATCATCAGAATAAATTGAGCCGTATTTTTCCATAATTGAAATTAGGCGAAAGTGATAAGTTTTACCTGGGGCTGCATAACGCCATAGATGATACAAACGTAGCATCATCCAACGAGACAAACCACGTTTTAACTCTTGAGCACTGTTGAAATAATAACCTTTATACTCCAAGTTATCGATCATGTTATGAACAAATGCATTTAAACATGCAACACATTTGATATTCCCGCCCTGCCCTTTTTTTCCACTAAAGTGTAGCGACGACAGAAAATTCATGTTTGATTCGTAAAATGAATCATCAATACTTGGGTTTTTAGTATCGGTGGCCGTGTATTTGAACGAAAGTTTAGAACCTTGAAGGGCTTCCAAAGATTCTTTAATTTGCGGATAAGGCATTGATTGACCAACAGCTTTTAATTCTTGAGCAAGCTCATTCATTGAAAAAATAACTGCGTATTGAATACCGGACTTAAAATTTATTTTAACAATCTTGCCTTTGGAAGCTAGGCGGATCAACGCGCGCTCGACCTTTTCTTCGCGGTCAGATGGCCAAACTAAAAACTCTTCGTCATCACCGTCTTTTTTAGTACTAACAACAGCAGGCGTAATTTTTATCTCACCTTCGTATAGAATACCATCTACTTTTTCAGATATTTTTCTCGTTACGATCGTTTTTTTAGGCGCTTCTTCTAACGGTAATTTTTTATGCCCCGAACGAACAAAGCGTCCCCATAAATCGTAATGATTAAAGGTGTTAGAATAAGCTCTTAACCCATGGGCGGCATTTTCTAAAGATACTCGAACATCTTTATTATCCGTAAACAACGCCAAACTTTCGTTATCGATTGCACTTTCTACACCATGGATCTGTCCACGAAGTGAATCAGGCAAATTGTCAACAGAGATGTTCACCTTCCGGCTCATTGTTTTACTTCCAAATTTTCATGACGTCTAATAACAACATATTCGACAGAAAAAGTTAATGATTAAAGTTAGTAAAAAAGTGATCCGAAGTAACTTTTTTTGTTGGGATCATTGTTTTACTAGGTAGGGCCTATTTTCAGATCAAGTTTTTACTAACTAAGGTAAAATTAACGCTGAAAAACCTTTGATTAAGGCTTATTTAGCGGACTTACAACGACAAACCTGACGTACTTGTGGAAAACTCCACCATTAATTAGTAAGGATCTGATCTATGCTAAGTAGAGATCAGATCTATACATACCTTAAAGCACTTGATCTTATACCATCTGTGCATAACAGTTTGATCTTACTTAGTAAAAATTTGATCTCCAGAGGCATAACTGTGAATAATTATGTGTATAAGCTGTTTATATATAACTTTTTGAAATAGTAGTTAGTAAAATTTCGATCTCGGAGTTATAAGAGATCTGATCTTAACCTAGTAAAAAGTAGATCTATAAAAAACAAAAAAAACGATGTAAAACAGTTGGATAGCGTATAGTTTCCTTACCTTAGCCTTTAATACCTATATATTTAACCATATCTAAACTTTCTTATTTATACTTAGATGTAAATCAAAATTACAAATGTCTTTGTTTTTTTGTGTTTACAGCAAAATATATGGACATTATAATATTCGTTATCAAATAAAGGATAATGTGTATGTCTATAAATAACAATGCGCTATCAACGTACCGGCTGTTGAAAGCTACGGCAGAAGTAGCTGAACAATCACTTGCTGGTCGTATTCAACATTATAGAGCTCATCTTAAAACTGAAGAAAAAGAGCTCAGAACTTATACGCAAAAGGCTGCCGCAGATCTACTTGGTGTAAATAATAGAACACTAAAAAGACGTCATGACCAAGGTGACTTTGATACCATTAATATAAAGAAAGGTGCAAACGGTCATTATGCATACACATTAGCAAATATCTTCGCTATGGCAGATGTTCTGGGTGTAAATGCAGATCAACGAAAGTCTAACGATAAATTACAAGTCATTGTGATCAATAGTTTGAAAGGTGGTTGTGGTAAAACAACAAGCTTGGTGAATATCGCTGCGGCACTAGCTACAACTAATATTAAGCGCTATCGCATTGGGATCATTGATCTTGATCCACAGGGATCATCATCAAGCTTTTTTCCATCGAATGATCATGAACCGATCACGGTTGGTGATCTAATGAGAGATTGCATTGAATTAGATGAAGGTGAAACATGGAAAGATCTTGTCTCTAACTCATTCCAAGAAACCCACATTCCAAATATTCGTGTACTACCTTCAGGTATGGATGACTTTTACTTTGAACATGAAACAGCAACAGAGTTAAAGGAAAGTTCAAGCTACGAAAAGACACGTCATTACCATAAGCTTAAAGAGAAGGTTATAGAGCCCGTACAAGACGAGTTTGATATTATCCTAGTAGATACCGCACCTTCTCTTAATTTTATGTTCTATAACGCATTGATGGCGTCTACGGCGATGTTAATACCTGTACATCCAGAGGCTGTTGACTTCGACGCTAACAATAAATACCTGAAGCGTCTTGGTGAAATATACCATACTGTTGCTGCTCTTGGTCACGAAGGCTGGGACTTTATGCAATTTTTAGTCACTAACTATGTTAAAGGCAACCATTCTCAGCGTGATATCGTTAAAGATGTACGTAGTGCGTTTGGCCGTCAAGTAATGAGCTATCCAATCAATCACAGCTCTGCAATTACGGCGAGCTCTTCATCATTTAATACAATTTTTGACCAAAAGACTTCAGATAGTTTAGCAAGTCGTGAAGCATTGCTAAAAGCGCAAGAAAATATCAAAGATGTGGTTGATGAATTAGAGATGCTGATCCGTTCAAATTGGCCTTCAACACAATCTTCGCTAGCAGAATAAAAAGGTATTAATAATGGCTAGAAAACGTAAAAATGATACACGAATAGATCCTTTTGCTACTGCGGTTGAGGGGAGTAGTCTCGACGATCTTTTAGATCAGGCTAAAGTAGGCGACGTGGTTACTATGCCTGCGCCAAGCGATCCGACAAAAACCATAGTACTAACCTGTGAAGTAGTGCCGTTTAGTGAAATTGAGAGTAAAACCACCGTATATGGGCAGAATCGCCGCGAGCAATCTTTATTAAGCGAAAAAGCAGTCGCAGATATATTACCTGCCATTAAAAAAGATAAGCGAAATCTCCACCCTGCTCTATGTTGGCATCACAACGGCAAACTTCACGTTTTATCAGGCTCAAGACGCCGTAAAGCCTGTTTGCTGGCCGAAGCAGATTATGTGGTGTTGAGCTCGAAAGACTTTAGTGACGAAGATGCAAAAACATTAGCGGTATCTTCCGATCAATACATCGCTCCAAGCCTTTGGGAGTTAGGTAAAGCTTATTTTGACACTAAGCAAAACTTGATCGAGCAGGGCCAAAAAGGATCGTATCGAGAAATCGCAGCCGTGGAAGGCGTTTCTCACACAGCTATTGCTGATGCGTTGAAAGCTTATGAAAGCATTCCGGTCGAAGTATTACAGTTGTATCCAACGGCAAATCATTTGGGTCGTGAAGCGGCTAAAAAGCTCATTACTGCAAAGCAAGAGCAGCCTGACCTGTTTTCAGAGCAAATTGCTGCGCTTAAAACGCAAGACTTTATGGCAGAAGAGATGTCAGATGAGAAACGTGCTGTTCAGATCACTAAATTCTTAACTACATTCGGAAGTAGCGATTCTCGCGTCGAATCCATGTTAGAGAACGACTACATTCGAGTGCAAAGAAATCTAAAAAGCGGTGATGTTACCGTGAAAATAGATAATCGAGTATTGACTGATAAGCGTTTAGAGCAATTGCAAAAGTTGCTAAGCAGCTATAACTAAGGTTCGTACAAGAATTGCTGAGTTGGTTGAATTATCAAGCAACTCAGCGCTTTTTCTACCCAGTTGACCTCCAACCAGTGCTTTTTTAACGAATTTCTCGCATTTCTCTCTTTAGCTCAAATCACTAATTTCATATACTGGCTCTTTATTTCAATTTTGACGTGCATTTAATGTCTTCGCAGTTATCTAAAGAGCAACTTTTCGCTTTATTTGAAGAAATCAAACAGGAACAAGCTAATCAATTTCCTTTGTCTGAACGTTTTCTTCGTCAGTACTTCAATTCAGCTTTACTTACGAAAGCTAAGGAGTATTTACAAGACGAACAAGTCTGCTACCTCCAACACAGCGAAAACTTTGCGCAAATTGACGCGCAGGTATTGGGAAATTACGGCAATACCTTCACTCAACACATCAAAATAAACCAATCACAAGGTACGGTTTCGGTTGAGGCAAACTGCTCTTGTTCGAATAATCCTAAATGCCGACATATTGCTGCAGTATTGCTAAAACTTAAAATCGAACACTCTGGTGGTTTTGGTGAAGCCTATTTGGTTAATGACTGGTTTAATGAACTCGGGCAGTTGCAGCAAGTAGATAAAGCAGACGCGGAAAACGTCTTGCTCTTCGTATTAGAGCCTCGGGCAAACGAAGTCCTTGTAAACCCTAAGGTATCGCCAAATCGGCCCGACGGTGTTTACCCTCTGGGTCGAGTGCTAACAGAACAGCAGCTCAATAGCCAAGTTGCGCCAGCTGGCTTACTAGAAAACGATTTCCGCTTGTTTAGCTGGATCCGCTCGCAAAATACACCGGGTCATTTTGAGCTATTTGGTGCTTGGGGTTTCAATGCGCTAACACAATTGGTACATACTCACCGCTGCTTTTATCGTAACCAGCGCCAACCTTTGGAGCTTGGACACAAGCAAACGCTAGATTTTTATTGGCATCAAGAAGGCAATGAATACCAACTTAAAAGCCGCCTTGCGAATGTTGAGCATTGGCGCTTGATTAAAACAGAACCTCCTGTGTATTTAGATACAGAGAACTTGATCGTTGGCCGAATAGAGTCAGAGCTTACCGCGCAGGAAATCGCCCACCTTCATACTATGCCTACAATAACGGCAGAGAAGCTAGAGCAGGTGATGGCGCGTTTCCAAGATATCTTTACGGATGATGTCATTGCGCCTCCTGCTGGATTTTTGCAGTTAGCGAGTAAGCAATCTAATGTCGCTAAGCTTATAAAACTAGATAGGCCAAATAAAATTCGCTTTGCAATTGAGCCACTTGGAAAAGGCGCGACGAAAAAGCAGTTAGCAAGGTTAGAGCAGGTACTTACAGGTCTGGGTTTTGTTCATGAGGGCGACGAATTCTTATTACCAACCGAGGATGGCGTTGAAGTCCATTGGTTTAACAGGGAGATCAGGCCGCTTTTACAGGGTAAACGTTGGGTTGTTGACGAGTTGCCAAGCAATGGCCTTGTTGTTACACCAAAAGTGCTGTTAAGCCTCAAACGAGATAAACAACATCATGTGCTCGGAAAGGTGATGTTAGATGACAAGCCCGTTACGCTCAACTGGGATAAGCATCCGGTTCATGAGCTTAACAACCTTGCCCATGAATATCGCTACGTCGAAATCGGTGAGCAGTTCTACGCCATAAGCAAGTCCGTATTTGATGAATTGCTGGAGCTTAAATCTCGTTTTAGTTATTACCTTTCAAGCTCACAATTTAAATTTCCGTTGTCGTATGCCAAAAAGCTGTTTGAACTGGACCATATTCATACCGACTCTGACGATCACAAGCTACTTGAGTACCTCGCTGAGCTAGATAAACCGATAGAAAGTCTTGAAGTGATCCCAGCCAGCGAAGGGCAGAGCTTCACCCTACGAGATTATCAGGTGCAAGGCGTTAATTGGCTTAAGTTCCTCAATCGTCATCAGTTAGGTGGCATTCTAGCCGATGATATGGGCCTTGGAAAAACACTTCAGGTTATTGCTTACTTTATTTCTCAGCATAATACGCTGGTGACACAGCCAAGTTTAATTGTCTGTCCAACGAGTTTAGTAGGGAACTGGCGTGACGAATTTAAGCGTTTCGCTCCGCATTTACCACTTACTATTATTCATGGCTCTAATAGAGAGGAAGCACTCACTAACCTCTCTGGTGCGCGATTTATTCTAACGACGTATCCGCTACTTAAGCGCGATGTGGCGTACTATAAAGGGCTTGATTTTGATTCCATTGTGTTGGATGAGGCGCAATATATAAAAAACGAAAGCGCACAAATATCTAAATGCGTAAAAAGCCTATCCGCCCGTTTCAAGCTTTGTTTAAGTGGCACACCGGTAGAGAACAACTTACTCGAGCTTAAATCGTTGCTTGATTTTGTGATGCCAGATGTGCTGGGCACCAAGCAACAGTTTAAGCAACACTTCCAGATCCCAATTGAAAAGGAGCAAGATCGCCCTCGAGCTCGAGAACTTAGATCGCTGATCGCGCCGTTTATTCTTCGTCGTACAAAAGCTGAGGTGGTGAAAGAGCTACCCAATAAGACAGAGCTCATCAAAGAATTAGAGTTCTCTGATGAACAACATAAATTATATCAAGGTGTTCAGCACCAAGTAGAAAGCAAATTGCTCAATCTATTTCAGGAGCAAGGTGTAGAAAGAAGCAAGCTGGCGTTCCTCGATGCCTTGTTAAAGTTACGTCAGATCTGCTGTCACCCACAATTGGTCGATAAATCGCTGACCGACCAACACGGCGCTAAATTTGAGTGGCTTGCGCAACACCTGCCTGTGCTACTCAGTGAGGGGCGTAAGATAATTATCTTCAGCCAGTTTACCAGTGTGTTAGATCTCATTGCTGAGCAGTGCCAACAGCAACAGTTGAAATATACTATGCTGACAGGGCAGACGAGGCAACGGGATAAAGCCATTGAGGCGTTTACTCAAGGCAAATGCAATGTCTTTTTGATAAGCCTAAAAGCAGGGGGAACTGGTTTGAATTTGACTCAAGCAGATACGGTTATCCATTTTGATCCTTGGTGGAATCCTGCGGTGGAAAATCAAGCGACAGATCGTGCCTATCGTATCGGACAAGATAAGCCGGTATTCGTGTACAAGCTGATTATGGCGAACTCTATCGAAGAGAAAGTGTTTAAGATGCAACGCGATAAACAAGCCCTTGTTGACGCTCTGTTTGCTGAGTCTGGCGTTAATCTTGGTCAGTTTGATGAGTCACAGATGCTCGCGCTGATAAAAAATTAAAAAAATTTGGAACTAATCAACAAAGCTGAAGGTCTATGATAGTGCTTGTTGTGGCATTGTTGATGCAGTGAGCATATGTTGATTTTCCCCCTTTGTTACTGATTGTAATAAGCCAGCTTAATTAAGCTGGCTTTTCTTTTGATAAAAAAACATCATTCACTCCATTTTTATTCCATAATCTCACGCTTTAATAGCTATAACGGAGAAACGCCATAGACTAATTAGGATAACGTTATGCTTTGCAACGATGCGACAATTTCACACTTAAACTTTATTGAGACACAATCAGAATCAGACTATGATCTACTTAATGAAGTTGCGAGTTCAGACGACTTGTCTAGTATACTTACCATGTTACTGTTCGATGACACGCTTTCAGACAAATTAAAGCGTCAAGTTAGACAGCAATTGAAAAAGTTAAAAGCAAAGAGTAAATAAATCCTATGTCTACCCCATCAAGAATCTTGCTCGTCGAAGACGACCAAGATATTGCAGAGCAGGTGCTGTTATTTTTTAGAGCATCCGGTTTTGAAATGTTTCATATTGCAGACGGTGCAGAAGTTGTGCCCTGGGTAAAGGTAAACCAACCAGATGCGATCTTGATGGATATTATGTTGCCGAACCAAGATGGCGTAGAGTGTATGCGTCAAATTCGAGAGTTTTCTGAAGTACCTATTGTGATGCTGACTGCCAAAGTGGCAGAAGCAGACCGTTTACAGGGCTTAGAAGTCGGCGCAGATGACTATGTATGTAAACCTTTTAGCGCTGCTGAATTAGTGATGCGTATGAAAGCAATCTTACGCCGTTGTGTAAACTCCAATGCGTATCAAAAGCCTATCGAAGTAAATCGCGAAGAATTAACGGTTAAACTGAAGGGCAGTACATTAGGCTTAACCAAAGTTGAGTTTGACGTCTTTGCACTTTTATATGACGCACCAAATCGTGTCTTTTCAAGACAGCAAATTCTTGATTATATTCAACCGGATAACTTTGATATTTCGGATCGCGTAATCGACAGCCACATTAAAAATATCAGAAAGAAAATCAAAGGATTAGATTTATCTCCGAAAATTGTAGAGTCGGTATATGGCGCCGGATATCGCTACAATGGTCAACAGATCACTGAATGACTAAGTGATTGAAATTTATATCTAAGGTATTATCAAAGCAGAAGAACCGATGAGATCTCAATATGCTTTGGTCAATGCTCTCTAATACGCCTGCATGGTTTAGTCTTGCGCTATTCGCAGGCGGTGCGGCTACTCTACTCCCCGTTGTTTGGGTCATGCGTAGCACTTTCAAAAATCAACTCAATACTCAACTCGCCTCCGAGCAAGCACTTAGGTCACAACTAAGCCAAGCCGAGCAACTCGCTGAGCAATTAAGAGCGCAGCAACTACAAAGTCATGGCCAACAGCAGCAATTGCAAGCAAGGTTAGCTGAGCGTCAACGGCAAGCCGCTGAATATCAGCAGTTGTGGCAGCGAGAGCTCGATGCTAAGGAAGAAATTCAAGTGCATGCTCATGAGTTAGAAGTTGAAATGGCCAATCTACAAACCTTGCTGGAGCAAAAGCAACTAAGCTTTGAGCAGCAGCTTGCGCAGCTTGAACAAGCGAAAGTCCAGCTTAAAGAAGAGTTTCACAATCTCGCGAATCAAATATTTGATGAGAAAAGCGAGCGTTTTAGTCATCAAAGTAAAGAAAAAATCCAGCAGTTGTTGCAGCCAGTACAAGGTGAATTAAAGGGCTTTAGAGATAAAATGGAAGCCATTCATAGTGAAGAGCTGAAGCAACGGGCGTCATTAAAAACTGAATTGTTGCACTTACAAGCCAACAATAAAGCCATGACTGAGCAAGCAGATCGTTTGACCACCGCATTACAAGGGCAAAAGAAAGCACAAGGTAACTGGGGCGAACTCATGCTTGAAAATGTGCTAGATAGCGCTGGGCTACGTCCGGGGTACGACTATCAGCGAGAAGTAAACTTTAATACCGACGAAGGCAAGTTTCGCCCTGATGTCGTGGTTTACTTACCGCAATCTCGTCATCTGGTAATTGACGCTAAAACCTCATTGAATGCCTATACACGATATATCAACGCCATAACCGATAGTGAAGCGAATCAAGCCATTGTGGCACACACCGAAGCCATCACTGCAAGGATCAAAGAGCTGGGTAGTAAATCTTATGAGCGCTTACCTGGTCTTAACTCCCCAGAGGTGGTCATTATGTTTATCCCTGTGGAATCTGCATTTGTTGAGGCGGTTAAGCATAAGCCAACACTTTATCAGGATGCTTTACAAAACAATGTATTGGTAGCAACGCCAACAACACTTTTAACCAGTCTTAATATAGTCAAACAGCTATGGCGTTTTGAAGAGCAAAGCAAACACACCAGAGAGCTGGCGCTCCGTGCTGAAAAGTTTTATAACAAGCTCAATAGCTTCCTACATAGTATGGAAGGCGTGGGCAAACAGCTTGATAAAGCAAAAGAGAGCTATGAACGCGCGTTTTCTCAGTTGTATATGGGTAAAGGCAACTTAATTAAGCAAGCCTCTGAATTTAAAGAGCTAGGTGTTGCTGTAGTCAAAGAGCTACCCGAAGAACTCGAAGAAAAAGCCAAACTTGAGCTCGAGCCGGTAAGTCAGCTTGGCAATCACGACAGCTCGAAATAACCTTTGAAATCCAAAAAGCAAAAAAGGCCCATTGGGCCTTTGAACGAAAGATAAAAGAATTTAATATCAGATGATTAAGGTGCCTTGCACTTGGCATAGTCGCTGTGGCGTGGCGTATCCGAATACAAGTGCATATAAAGCGCAAATTGGCTGACATCACGCCAAACATTGCTACTGGCCGGTGGGCATAGTGATTGCTCGATATAACCCTTAAGTGCCTGTCCCGTTAATGCAAGTTTAGTCGGGATACGGATAAACACATTGATGTCATCTTTACTGGTTTTTAAATGTGAGAACTGCCAGCTTCCAACCATATACTGTTTGGTAAAGTAGCGATTGATACGCATTTGGGATTCTTGACTAAGCTGCTGAATGGGTGCTTCAGGCATTTCTGTGATAAGTGCCCATGCACTGACCAGTGAAATCATAGTGGCTAGTACAAAAGTCCAGATCACAGCTGGCGATAGTTTATTTTTTGGCTTTATTTGAAGTTGCTGTTGGTTCGCTCTAGATTCAACAATTTTCAACCATTCAGCATGTTTTAGCGTCCGTTGTGTCATGGGTACTCTCCGTTTCTGCATGCTGGTATTTAAGCGCTTCAATGTGGAGTAAAGATGGAGTGAATACACATCAGACCAGAGTCTTATGAAGCATAAGGTAGATCTAAAAATTCTTTATTATCAATGAAAGAATAATTCTAAAATCCGCATCCTTTCTGATATGAGATTACTTAATCTTAAGCTGGTATTGAATAAGTAAGTACCAACATTGTAGTCGTAAGTTGAATAGGTATCGTACTGTATTCTGTGTTATTTACTGGGGTACCTTGTTCAGTCTTGATTTATCTTCATATTGACTAAATTAAGTAATAATCGGTCTTTTACAGACTCTGCGTTCAACATATTCACGGGACAAACTATGCAATTTATTAATAACAAGCTGGAAAACGCTGTTCGCAAGCCACTCTCGTTGGCTGTCGGTGCTGCGCTTCTTTCAACTATTTCAATTCATGCGCAAGCGGAAAGTAACAACACTGAAGCCAAAGAAAGTGTTGAAGTCATCGAAATCACTGGTACGCGAAGAAGTCTTCGTAGTGTTGCTGAGAGTACAGTGCCGGTAGATGTCATCTCTTTAGAAGATATGCAAAGTACAGGTCAGCTGGAGCTGAGCCAAGTACTCACTACGCTCGTACCTAGTTTTAACTTCCCAAATTCAACGCTGGCGGATGGTACGGATCACGCTCGTCCGGCAGTGCTTAGAGGTTTAGCACCGGATCACACCTTAGTGCTGGTAAATGGTAAACGTCGTCATGCCGGCGCATTATTGAATTTAAACGGTACTGTTGGTCGTGGTTCAACGGCGGTTGATTTAAATACCATTCCAGCTGCTGCGATTAAGCGTATAGAAGTCTTACGTGATGGTGCTGCTGCTCAATACGGCTCAGATGCCATTGCTGGCGTTATTAATATCGTGCTTAAAGATGCCGAAGAAGGCGGTAGTATTAGCGTGACCTATGGTGAGCATGATACACAGATGGCAGGTGTACCTGATTTATTACAAACTCGTGCAAACGCAGCAGGCGATTTAGACTTTGTATTAGGAGATGACCGTAAGCGTAATGATGGTGGTACTACAACAATTGGTGCCAACATCGGTTTTGCTTTAGGTAATGATGGCTTTATTAATCTGTCTGCTGAATATAGAGATAAAAAACCGACTAATCGTTCAGGCTTCGATCCAAGAGAGCAATATGCTCGTGATGAAAATGACCAACTTGACTCAAGAGAGTTTTCATTCGATCGCTACAACCACCGTTTTGGTAAAGCCGAAGTGGAAGACTTTGCACTATTTTATAATGCGGGTTACAGCTTAGATGCGGAAACCGAACTTTATTCATTTGGTAGCTACTCGACACGTGAAGGTAACTCCGGTGGTTTCTATCGTCGCGCAAATGACAGTCGTAACCTAACAGCGGTATACCCAGATGGGTTCTTGCCTCAAATCGTCAGCGATGTAGATGATTACTCGTTTGCGCTTGGTGTCAAAGGCACTCAAGGTGAGTGGGATTACGATATCAGTACAAACTATGGTGTGAATGACTTCGCTTTGGGTGTCGTAAATAGTTTGAATACTTCGATGGGGGTAACAAGCCCGACTGAGTTTAATAACGGCGCTTTAGTCTATTCACAGTGGCTCGTGAATGCTGATGCTAAAACGGCATTGGATTTAGGCTTACCGGATGACGTATTTTTCACTATTGGTGCAGAATATCGCCGCGAAACTTATGAAATTGAAGTCGGTGAAGAAGCGTCTTACCTCACCGTGCTTGATGCAGAAGGCAATCCCGTTGCGGCTGGTGGTGCGCAAGTACTCGCTGGTTTCTCACCAGCAAGTGCTGTCGATGAATCTCGTCATAACATCGCTTTATTCGCAGAGTTTGATACCTACTTAACACAGGACTGGAACGTCGTCTTGGCGGGTCGCTTTGAAGATTACAGTGATTTTGGCAGCACTTTCACCAGTAAACTGGCATCGCGCTATGTGGTGTCGGATAACTTTTCACTACGTGGTGCAGTAAGTACAGGTTTTAGAGCGCCTTCATTGGCTCAAACGTCCTATAAATCAATTGCTACGGTATTTGAAAATGGCGTACCGAGTGAAGTTGGTCACTTCCCTGTTGATACTCCTGCTGCAAAAGCGCTGGGTGCTCGAGAGCTTGAGCCGGAAGAGTCGGTCAATATGACGGCGGGTTTTGTTTTTACATTGGATGCGTTCTCATTTACCGTGGATGCTTATCGCATTGACATCGACGATCGCATCGTACTTTCTGAGAACTTGGGTGGTCCTGAGGTCATCAATATTTTGCAGCAAGCGGGTGAGCTCAATACGCAAAGTGTAAGGTACTTCACGAATGCTATCGACTCGCGCACTGAAGGTGTGGACATCGTAGCGACGTATAGTTTTGATCTTGCCGACTACGGTGATCTGCGTTTAAGTGCCGCGCTAAACATCAATGACACTGAAGTTACGCATGTAAAAGCAAATCCTGCTGAGCTTGAAGCCCTTGGTGACAGCTACGAGTACTTTGCTCGTCGTGAAATTGCACGATTTGAAGATGGAACACCAAAAGACAAATGGAACTTAGCTGCAATTTGGCAATTTGGTGATTGGCAGACGACATTACGTGCCACACGCTATGGTGAAACGGTAGATTCTTCGAGCGCAGTAGAAGGCGATGAAGTATTAGACGCTAAATGGATCACTGATCTAGAAGTGGCTTATAACCTCGGTGACCACTGGAAGTTTGCAGTAGGCGCTAACAATCTATTTGATCAATATCCACAAGATACCGTTAGTAATATTGGTTATACAACGTTTAATCAGATCTTCCCGTACTCTGCGTTTTCGGCATATAACACCGATGGTCGTTTCGTGTATGGCAATATCAGCTATCGTTTCTAAGCAAGCATAGAAAGACAAAAGGCCAAGCATCTGCTTGGCCTTTTGTACTTTATGCTGATACATCTACCGCGTGAGGTAAGTTTATCTGAATACACAAACCGCCATACTTCCCTGACTTCACTGTGATTTTTCCATTCATCGCTTCAATCAAGCTCTTACAAATAGATAAACCAAGACCTGAGCCTCCTGTTGCACGGCTTCTCGATGCTTCGACACGATACAGACGTTCAAACAGTTTGTTTTGCTCGGCCTCTGATACGCCTGGTGAGCTATCATCTACTTGTAGAAATAGTCCTTGCTTATTGACCACAGCTTTAAACCTTACCTTGCCGGGTTTATCTGTATATAAACATGCATTTTTAGCAAGGTTATCGATAACCCTATCC
This sequence comes from Pseudoalteromonas sp. A757, assembly GCF_004103285.1. Classification (NCBI taxonomy): domain Bacteria; kingdom Pseudomonadati; phylum Pseudomonadota; class Gammaproteobacteria; order Alteromonadales; family Pseudoalteromonadaceae; genus Pseudoalteromonas; species Pseudoalteromonas sp. A757. The sequence continues at coordinate 102,287 of NZ_QNQN01000068.1, read as the reverse complement.
AGCTTCGGTTTATCAATGTAAATACTCATATCATCGACGTGAATGTCGGCGATAAATTGCAGCTGATTACTTGTTACTAGCCTTTCAATGTCATAAACATAGCTTTGGATAACCGTTTTCGCGCCATGCTGCTGAGGGTGGATCACAAGTGCGTTATGATCTGCTTGAGATAATTGATATACGTTCGAGATCAATTCATTTAGCTGATTTATCTTGTTGTTGATCTTGGCATATGCAATTGTGTTGTCATCAATAAGATTGTGTTCCATCGCTTCTATATGGAGCTTTAAGACACTGAGTGGCGTGCGTAACTCGTGGGAAATATCGGCCAGCATTTTATCTTTATGCTCAATATTCAATTGATACATTTTTGCTTTTAGCGCCGCATTTCTATGTTTGATGACAAAAAATCCGACTAGAAATAACCCAGCTAAGAAGGTCGATATTGCAGTGATCACCCACATTTGTGTGGATAGCTTGGCATTTTCTAAGTTAACCTCAGTTATGGCTTGTGCAGAGCGGGCTTGCTCAAGTTGTTGAGATTGAATAAGCGCGTCAATACTGGCTTTATAGGTACTTACTTGTTTTTCCAGTAATGCTTCATGAAGTCGAGTCTGTAGTTCTGAAGTCGACTTCATAAATTGGAAAGCTTGAGCGTATTCATGATGTGCAGCAAGCGTTATCGCTTTAAGGCGATGATATTTTTCGAGCAGCAGCTCTGCCGTTTCAATTTCGGTTAGAGCGTCCAGCTTGGTGAGTAGTGTTTTTGCTTTGTTTACTTCTTTGCGTTTTAGCCTAACTTCTAACTCCGTCAGGTAGGCGTAAAATTGTTGCAGTGTTGAGCTGGTTTGAGTGGCATATTCAATGCCTGCAAGTGCATCTGATAACGCATTGTCTAAGTCTGCCTTGGCTATATGGATCAGCGCTGAGTTACGATATGCCCTAGCGAGTGAAACCCTAGCATTGAGTTCTTTTAGAAATTCAATGGCCTCTTTTGTTTGCGCTAATGCTTCGTCCGTTTTACCATTTTTAAACTTTAGCTCCCCCAAGCGAAGGGCTGTGCCAGCGACGTTGCGTAATTCTTTTGAAGCTTTATCTGCAACGAGAGCTTGTTGGAAGAAATACTCAGCATTCTCCTTATCTCCCATACGCACAGAAATATCACCAAGATTATAAAAATTAGCCCCTTGCTTTTCGTACTGATCAGTTCCTTTTAGCAATTCATAGGCTTTTAAGTGGTATTGCATAGATTGCGCAAGCAAATTTCTATGGTCGGCAACTACACCCAGGTTATTATAGGTTTGCGCAACTAAATTTGATTTATTCATTGCTTCGGCTGAAGAGAGTGCTTTTAAGTAAAAAGACTCGGCCTTTTCAAGCTGGCTTAAGTGACGATAGTTAATACCTATCTCTCTGTATACATCATACTTACGTGCTTCGGTAAGAAAAAATTGCTTTTCAATATAACTAAGTGTAGATATTGATTTCTCGTATAAGTCCTGCTTTCGATAAATCATGGCCTGCAAATAAATCGCTTGATATCGCGTTTCTTCTTCTTCACTGACGCTGGCCGTTTCAATTTTAACTAAGGCTTCGGTGTATTTTCCTGCCTTTTCTAAATCTTCTATTTCCTTGATAACTGTATTCCCAGCCTGGCAATGCATCGCTGTAAGCAGTGCTACTGCTTTTATTAAGTTCTTAATGGGGGTCATGTATCAACTTCAACGTACTATAATCAGTTTTATAGTCTTACATGGAAAAGTGGGGTAAATATGGAAAGTGTAAAGGGGGTTTACAGCAGAATGAAGTGCTTATAAATCTGAGGTTAGTCATATTTTGGTTTTTAGTCAAAATAAACTCAGAACAAAATTTTACTAAGTAAGTTAGTAAAAATGTGACCTGTCGCTGGTTTAGTTAGTAAAATTTTGGTTTGTGACAGTGAAAAAAGTCACAAATGCGCTCTTTTTTGTCGGGATCTTAGATCTTTACTGTAAAGATCGGGATCGTTAGGTGTTGAGTTAATAAAATTCTGATCTCAAATAGGTCTAGGTTAGTAAAAACATGATCTGAATAGCTGATGTTGGTAAATACGTGATCTCAGTTACCAGTGGCTAGTAAAAATCTGATCCACAATAGATAAAAGGGCCTGACGGCCCTTGCTGATTAAGGAACTATATAAGTCGATATTTAGCTAGAGTGTTTAGAACTGGTTCATGGTGTTGGCTTCACCGCCTGCTTTGAGAGCATTCTCACCAGAGAAATACTCTTTGTGCGTGTCACCGATATTAGAGCCTGCCAAGTCTTGGTGTTTAACTGATGCTTGCTCGCGACGGATTTCTTGTCGTTGCACATCGCGTACATAGGCAAGCATACCCGCGTCACCAAAATAGCCTTCAGCCAGAATATCGGTGCTGAGCGCTGCTGTATGATAAGTTGGCAGTGTAATTAGGTGGTGGAAAATACCCGCTTCTCTTGCCGAGTCACGCTGGAAGTTTTGCACCAGTAGATCGGCTTCTGTTGCCAATTCGGTTGCGTCTAACTCTGGTGCCATCAATACTTTTGCATCCGCGCTTGGATTTGGGTATGCCGATAAGTCTTTACCTTGCTCCTGCCATTGTTGGTATACCTGTTCACGGAATTTTAATGTCCAGTTGAACGATGGTGAGTTGTTGTACACAAGCTTAGCGTTAGGCACTTGCTCGCGAACTCGGTTAACCAGCTCGGCAATTTGCTCGATATTTGGCTTTTCGGTTTCAATCCACAATAGATCTGCGCCTGACTGTAAGCTAGTTACACAGTCTAGTACCACACGGTCTTTTTCTGTGCCTGCTCTGAATTGATAGAGGCCGTTATCCAAGCGAACTGGTTTCTGTAATTCGCCATCCAGCTTAATTGCCATTTCACCTTCTTGTAAATCAGCGGCTGAGGTCACAGGCGTGGTGTCTAAGTAGCTGGTGTATTGACTCGCAAGGTCACCAGCTGCTTTTGATACTGGTACCTTTTGCGTCAAGCTAGCACCCAATGAGTCGGTACGAGCAACGATCACGCCATCTTCAACACCAAGCTCAAGGAAAGCGTATCGCACAGCGTTAATTTTAGCTAAAAAGTCCTCATGGGGAACCGTTACTTTACCTGCTTGGTGGCCACACTGTTTTGCATCCGATACTTGGTTTTCGATTTGAATAGCACAAGCGCCCGCTTCAATCATTTGTTTAGCTAAAAGATAGGTCGCCTCTTCATTACCAAAACCGGCATCAATATCTGCAATGATAGGCACTACATGGGTTTCGAAATTATCGATTTTGCTAAGGATCTCGGTTGTGTCTTGGCCTTTGGTTTTTGCTGCATCAAGCTCTTTGTAGAGATGGTCTAGCTCTCGTGCATCGGCTTGCTTGAGAAAGGTGTAGATCTCTTCAATCAAAGCTGGAACCGCTGTTTTTTCATGCATACTTTGGTCAGGTAGTGGGCCAAACTCTGAGCGTAGCGCTGCAACCATCCAGCCACTTAGGTATACATAAGAGCGCTTTGTGGTTTTATTGTGGCGTTTTACGGCCATCATCATTTGTTGCGCGGTAAAACCGTGCCAACAACCAAGCGATTGTGTGTATTGGCTGCTATCTGCGTCGTACGCTGCCATGTCTTCACGCATCACTTTTGCCGTGTATTTTGCAATGTCCAAACCGGTTTTAAAACGGTTTTGTAGGTGCATACGGCTGGCATACTCAGGACTGATAGACTGCCAAGTTTTTCCTTGGCTTTGGCATAGACTAGAGAAATGATCTAACTGAGTTTGATACTGAGACATAATTAGCTTCCTTTGAACGGGTACTATAAATCAAATTAAATTCTGGTTGTTTGTTACACGAAACCAACCGGTGTGAGAGTGGTTGGCTGCGGGCTTAATTAAACACTAGGCCGATAAATTAGATTTTTTAAATTTATAGTTGTTATTGTGAGTATATTTTTTGTGAATGAGAAAAGGGGTTCGTTTTTCCAAAAATTGTTTTATGTTTGACCTATCCCGTTCAAAAAATGTTAATCAAGGACTCTCCATGAGCAAGTATGTCACTCATTCAGGCTTCCAAATTGCGACTCCACTGGCGCACTTTGTTGAGCAATCTCTACTTCCCGGTACGGGGATCGCGGTCAATCAATTTTGGCAAGGCGTAGCGGATATTTTTTCGGAACTTGGGAAGCAAAACCAAGCGTTACTCAACAAACGCGATACCCTGCAACAGCAAATTGACGATTACCACCTCTCTCATCCTGATTGGCAAGCTGCAGAATATCGGACATTTCTTGAATCTATCGGTTATTTGCAGCCTGAGCCTGAAGACTTTACCATCGAAACCGAGCATGTAGAGCCTGAAATTGCGAGCGCAGCCGGTCCTCAGTTAGTGGTGCCTGTCAGTAACGCAAGATTTGCGCTCAATGCGGCGAATGCGCGTTGGGGCTCCTTGTATGACGCGCTCTATGGAACGGATGTTCTTGGTGAAGAGGATGGTGCTGAGCGTACTCAAGCCTATAATCCGAATCGCGGATTTAAAGTCATGGCTTATGCTAGGCAATTTCTCGATAAAGCGCTGCCGCTGGCAGAAGGCTCTCACATAGAAAGTACGAACTACGCGATTCTAGACGGCAATTTGGTGATTACACTAAACGACAGCACCCAAGTTGCACTGCAAAAGCCTGATCAGCTAGTGGGTTATCAGGGGGAGGCACAAAATCCAAGTGCGATATTGCTATGTCATCATGATCTGCATATTGAGATCCAAATCGATCCGCACCATCCGATCGGACAGGCAGACAAAGCCGGGATCAAAGATGTCGTCCTTGAGGCTGCACTTACGACAATCATGGATTGTGAAGACTCAGTTGCGGCGGTAGATGCACAAGACAAAGTATTGGTATACCAAAATTGGTTAGGCTTGATGAAAGGGAGCTTGAGCGAGACCTTCGAAAAGTCAGGACAATCACTGACTCGGACGCTAAATGCCGACCGAAGCTATGTAAATACACAAGGCCAGCGAATGACACTAAAAGGTCGTTCTATGATGTTTGTGCGCAATGTTGGCCACCTAATGACAACACCAGCGATACTGGATGCAGAAGGAAACGAGCAGTTCGAAGGGATCTTAGATGCCATCATGACAAGCACGGCTGCGCTGCATGATTTGCAGGGAAATAGTCCGTTTAAAAACTCGACGGCAGTAAGTATCAATATCGTGAAGCCAAAGATGCACGGGCCTGAAGAGGTCGCTTTCACTGATACCCTATTTAGCCGAGTTGAAGCGATGCTCTCGCTACCTAAAAATACCATTAAAATGGGGATTATGGATGAAGAGCGCCGTACTTCGGTAAACTTGAAAGCGTGTATTGCTGCCGCTAAGCAGCGTGTAGTATTTATTAATACGGGCTTTTTGGATAGAACAGGCGATGAAATTCATACCTCAATGCTGGCGGGCCCTGTATTGCCCAAAGTGGCAATTAAAGGACAGTCTTGGATAGCGGCCTATGAAGATCAAAACGTGGATATTGGCCTTAAAACCGGTTTTAGGAAAAAGGCACAAATAGGCAAAGGAATGTGGCCAATGCCAGATAAAATGGCGCTGATGATGGAGCAAAAGCAAGGCCATCCGGAGTCTGGTGCTAATACTGCATGGGTGCCCTCTCCTACCGCAGCAACGCTCCATGCAATGCACTACCACTATGTGGATGTGTTTGCCCGCCAACTTGAGATAAAAACACGTCAGCAGGCGTCGCTCGATAACTTACTGACGCCCCCGTTGATGTTAGAAAACGATTTGTCTGCGGAGGATATTCAAGCCGAATTAGACAATAATGCGCAGGGCATTTTGGGCTACGTGGTGCGCTGGATAGATCAAGGTGTAGGTTGCTCAAAAGTGCCTGATATCAATCACGTTGGATTAATGGAAGACAGAGCAACCCTTAGGATCTCAAGCCAGCATATCGCTAACTGGTTATATCATGGTATTTGTAGCGAAGAGCAAGTGGAAAAAACCTTTAGGCGCATGGCGGCTGTAGTAGATGGTCAAAACGAAGGTGACAGCCTCTACCAACCAATGCTCAATGACCATAAACCGCTTAGTGAAAACCTCGCCTATAAAGCGGCGTTATCTTTAGTATTTGAAGGCCGAGTACAACCCAATGGTTACACCGAGCCGCTACTTCACGCCTATCGACAAGCCTATAAGCAGCAGGCAAATTAGTTCCTTTTTATTTCGATGTCACTCAAATCAAGGCTGGTCAATCCAGCCTTTTTGGTTTTTCTGCTTGTGTCGAGGTAAACCTCGACCTACGTTGGATTTGTAGGTCGTGATGTATATCTTTCAGCACATTAGCACCTACTATGGCCATAATATTTCAATTGCAGAATTGGCTGATATCGTCCCATTCACGTAAAGAACCGTTTTACTGAGGTGTTCGGGCTCAACCCAAATCAATATCTGCAATGGTTTCGAGTGCAGAAAATGTGTGATTTATTAGAAAGCACGAGTAAGCCATTTGATTGGATTGCGCACCAGGTAGGATACGACAGCCTGCCGTAAGACGTTTGATAAGTGTATGGGCTTAAGACCAAGCGAGTTTCGAAAACGTTTCTAGTTATTTAAACTTGACTTAAAGTAAAAAATATTTGACTTGTGGTTGAGCAAAGCTTACGCTTTCAATGTAAAGAATACTTAACTTTGAGTAAAGTGAGGGTAACATGGAAAGCAGCAATAAGATTAAAGCGTTTTTAGACTCGTTGAGTTTCCGTGACTTAACGATTGCGATAGAGTTTTTGGTAACAGGTTATATCTTGTATTTTTATTTAGGCGAAATAACAGCGGCTACAGAGCAGTTACGTCAAGATCCTAGTTGGGTATCAGGATTGTTGCTCAAGGTGATTGTTATTTCTATCGTGACATCTATTGCAGGTCAGCTGCTACTGAGCTTTGTTAGCGATAAAGATATGGATAAGCCGTTAGATGAGCGTGAAAAGTTGATTGCGCTATCAGGGTGCAAACCGGCCTACTGGGTGCTTCAGATTGGTGTGTGTATCTCTATTTTCCAGTATTCAGCCGAAGCACAAAATTGGTCGCAAGCGCTTCCTTTTGAACTACCATTTGCACCACTTCATATTTTAGTGATTGCATTTTTGCTGGCTGAATTGGTCGGTTATGGAACCCAGCTCGTCAAAGCTCGTTTGGGGGTTGTGTATGTCTGATTTACCAATAAAAAACAAAATCAGAATGCTACGTTTTATGAGCGGTGAAATGACACAAAAAGAACTTGCTGAGCGGGTGGGTGTCACAAGACAAACGATTATGGCCATTGAGGCTGCCAAATATTCTCCCTCGCTTGAAGTCGCCTTTAAAATAGCGCATGTATTTAATATCTCTATTGAAGAGGTATTCGAATATCAGCCATAAAGTGCCAAAACAAGCGTGATGTAAAGGGGGTTTACGTCACGCTTTTTTGTTTCTGTGAGCACCGATACGTTTTTTGATTTAAATAGTTTAATTATCAGGCATTGTGTTCTAGGCTTTAGGTAAATATATTGTTACTACTAAAGATAGTGCCTATGCAATGAACTGAGTAGTCATGCTATAAGGCCGATTGTCACAGACTTGCTCACGAGGTGTCATGGTTAAGCAGTACATATCAGTGAATAACTTGATTGGCATGGCTATATTGGTGTGGAGCTTGGTAACTACTCCTGCCAGTGCAAGCGAATGCAGTAAAACGGTGAATATCGGCGTTGTTGCCGATTGGCCACCATTAACTGTATTTGATGAGCTTGGACCTTGGGGCCTAGACGTAGACATTGCCGAGATGGTGTTCCAGCACGTTGCCGTGTGTACTACTTATATTCGCCTCCCTTCCAGCGCTCGCACTTTTGAAGAAATGTCAAAAGGAGTGATAGATGTTGCGGTAATGGTTAGCTACACTAAAGATAGAGAAGTATACGGAGATTTCTCTCAGCCCTATCGTTTTGAACGTATGCGATTATTTTCTTTATCACCTCCCACAGCGCTTCCCAATTTAGCTTCATTACTAGAGCAATCGAAAACTATAGGGTTAAGCATAGGATCCTACTATGGCGAAGAGCTTGGTGAGCTGAAACAAGATCCTCGCTATAAAGATCAGTTTGTGAGTATTGCCAGTGCGCAGCGTCGAGTTGAAATGCTAATGAAAGCTCGTGTTGACTTTATTGTGGACGATATGATCACGGGAAATTATTTTATCAAAGAGCGAGGGCTTGACGCAGCGCAGGCTTGGCCTTACGTGATACATGATAACCAAGTACATTTTTTGCTGCGTAAAAATGTTTTTAGTGCGAGGCTAAAAAGTAAAATTGATGAAGCGATCGTAGAACTTAAACCTAAGATTGAATTGTTAGTGGCGAGTTATCAGTCAAATGCTTCTTTTGGGGTTTCAACTGTCTCAAATCGGTTCCCCGGTTACCAGTTGTTACCGCTTTCAAATCTTAAATAGCAAGGGTGTTTTGTCTTACTCAGTTCCCTCATTTGATTCGGTTTTGACTGTTTTCTAGTCAAGATAAGCTTAATCAGATTGTCACATCAAAACGGTAAATTATCGCAAATACCTGCAAAATATCAGATTTTTTAAATTTTTTTAAGATTTTTTGTAATCCTTTAAAACCCCTTAGCTATCATGGGATTAACCTAGGTACAAACGTCAAAAAATTGGCTTTTTACAAAAAGTCAACCTTGAAGTCTTAACTTTATCACCCTAAGCTTATTTTAATTGAACGGTCAATTAATAAAAAGCTATGCCAAAAGTCGGAATGGAACCTGTTCGTCGTCAGCAGCTAATTGACGCTACTTTAGAGTCAGTTGCCGAGTTAGGATTACAAGCAACCACTATTAATAGTATCAGTAAAAGGGCCGGTCTCTCATCAGGGATCATCAGTCACTATTTTGGTGGTAAACAAGGCTTGATTGAAGCAACCGTGCGCTATCTATTAAACAACTTGAAATACAGTTTGTTGGACAAAACCTACGGTGGTTGTAGTGCCGAGCAGCGACTCATGTATATCGTAGAGGCTAACTTTGCCATGGTGCAGCAGCAGTCAAATACGACGCGTACCTGGTTGAGTTTCTGGGCGCAATCTATGCACGATGACGAGCTTCACCGACTACAGCGTGTTAACAGCCGCCGTCTGCAGAGTAACTTAGCGACTTCATTTGCTGCCTTTATGCCTCGGCCTGAAGCAAAAGAAGCGGCTGAGCTTGCCGCCGGTATGATTGACGGACTCTGGTTAAGAGCTGTACTAAGCAAAGCTGACCATCATGCGTTTCATCATAGTGAAACGCTCGCAAAACGCTACATTCAATCACTTATTAAGCAGTTTGGAGGATAATGTGACAGTCCCTGTATATCAAAATTTTATTCATGGCCAGTTCTTGGCAAACCACTCAGGCGAAAAGTTTGCAGTAAAAAATCCAGCAACGGATGAAGTGATCTACGAGGTAGAGGTTGCTGATAGTCATGTTCAGCAAGCTGCGATTGAAAGTGCCAAAGCGGGCTTTGCATTATGGTCAGCAATGGCGCCAATTGAGCGTAGTCGTGTTTTACATAAAGCGGTATCTTTGCTGCGCGAGCGTAATGATGAGCTTGCCAAGATTGAAGTGTTAGATACAGGTAAGCCTTGGCAAGAAGCGGAATGTGTAGACATTCAAACAGGCGCTGATGTGATTGAATACTTTGCAGGGTTGGCTCCCGCTCAAGTTGGCACTCAGCAGCCTGTGGCAGGTGACTTTTTCTATACTCGCAAAGAGCCTCTGGGTATTTGTGCAGGCATTGGCGCGTGGAATTATCCTCTGCAAATTGCGTGTTGGAAATCAGGGCCTGCACTTGCCGCTGGTAATGCTCTCATTTTCAAGCCATCGGAAGAAACACCACTTGGTGCAATTAAGCTGGCTGAAATCTTTATTGAAGCCGGTGTCCCTGCGGGAGTATTCAATGTGGTACAAGGTGCCGCTGAAGTGGGCCAATGGCTTACTACCAGCCCTGATATTGAAAAAGTATCGTTCACCGGTGAAGTGGGTACTGGCAAAAAAGTAATGCAAAGTGCGGCAAGCAATTTAAAAGAAGTGACGATGGAGCTAGGTGGAAAATCACCGCTGATCGTCTTTGAAGATGCTGATATTTCTCAAGCGATAAGCGCCGCGATGTTAGGTAACTTCTACACCCAAGGTGAAGTGTGTACTAACTGTACGCGCGTATTTGTACAGCGTAAGGTTTATGACGCCTTTTTGGCCGAGCTAAAGCAGCGTACTGAACAAAATATCATCGCCGGCGATCCGCTCGATCCAAAAGTAAATCTTGGCGCCCTAATCTCAAAACAGCATCACACCTTGGTGATGGATTACATTGCAAAAGGCAAAGCTGAAGGCGCAACCTTACTTACCGGTGGTGAGGCACTTAGTCCTGAAACGGCACCAAACGGCTACTTTGTTGCACCGACTGTATTTATCGATTGTCATGATGACATGACCATAGTGAAAGAAGAGATCTTTGGTCCGGTGATGTCGGTATTGGTATTTGATGACGAGGAAGAAGTCATTCAGCGTGCAAACAACACCCACTTAGGTCTGGCTGCGGGTGTATTTAGTAAAGATATTCAACGTGCACACCGTGTCATCCACCAGCTAGAAGCTGGTATTTGTTGGATCAATAGTTATGGCAACTCACCCGCTGAAATGCCCGTTGGAGGCTATAAGCAGTCGGGCATTGGCCGCGAAAATGGCATCGAGACGCTAGATCAATATACCCAAACTAAGTCTGTGTATGTTGGTATGAGCGATATTGAAAGTCCATTTTAATCGAGGAGTATGATGACTGATTTTGATTATATTGTTGTAGGTGCAGGTTCTGCAGGCTGTGTGCTTGCAAATCGCCTATCGGAAAATCCAGCGCACAAAGTACTGTTACTCGAAACGGGTGGTAGCGATAAGAGCATTTTTATTCAGATGCCAACCGCGCTGTCTATTCCAATGAATACCGATAAATACGCTTGGCAGTTTCATACTGAGCCTGAGCCGTATTTAGACAATCGCGTTATGCATTGCCCTCGCGGCAAGGTACTTGGGGGGTCGTCGTCAATCAATGGCATGGTGTACGTTCGAGGTCATGCAAAAGACTTTGATGAGTGGCAAGACCATGGTGCGCAAGGTTGGGATTATCAGTCTTGTTTGCCTTACTTCAAGCGCGCTGAATCTTGGTATTTAGGTGGCGATGAGTACCGTGGTGAGCAAGGTCCGCTTGGTACCAATAATGGTAATGAAATGGCAAATCCGCTCTATCGTGCATTTATTAGCGCAGGTGAGCAGGCCGGTTATGCGTTTACCAAAGACTATAACGGTGAGCAGCAAGAAGGCTTTGGACCAATGCATATGACCGTCAAAGACGGTAAACGTTGTTCATCAAGCCGAGCATACTTAGACCCAATTAAGCACCGTAGCAACCTGACTATTGTAACGGGAGCACTGGTACAAAAAGTACTGTTAGATGGTAAAACCGCTACAGGCGTTGAGTTCAGCGTGAAAGGAAAACTGAAAAACGCGAATGCAGCGAAGGAAGTGATCCTGAGTGCAGGTTCAATCGGTTCACCGCACTTATTACAATTATCTGGTATTGGTGATAAAGAAGCGTTGACAGCCGCGGGCGTAGAAGTGAAACATCATTTACCTGGAGTTGGCAAAAATCTGCAAGATCACTTGGAGTTTTATTTCCAATACAAGTGTAAGCAGCCCATCACCTTAAACGGCAAGCTAGGGTTAATTTCTAAAGGTTTGATCGGTGCAAGATGGTTGCTTGATAAGTCAGGTCTTGGCGCGACCAATCACTTTGAATCTTGTGCCTTTATTCGTTCGAAAGCGGGCGTTGAGTGGCCAGATCTTCAGTATCACTTTTTACCCGCCGCTATTCGCTATGATGGGAAAAGTGCCTTTGACGGTCATGGGTTCCAAGTTCATGTTGGCCACAATAAACCAAAGAGCCGTGGTGAAGTAACGATTAAATCAGCAGATCCAACGGCTGCGCCTAAAATACAGTTTAATTATCTGGCAGAACAAGAAGACATTGAAGGCTTTAGAGCTTGTGTTAGGTTGACTCGTGAAATCATTGAGCAGAGTGCGTTTGATGACTTTAGGCAGAGCGAGATCCAACCAGGTGAACATATCCAAACCGATGAAGAGATTGATGCCTTCGTGCGTCAAGCGGTAGAGAGTGCTTACCACCCTTCTTGTTCATGCAAAATGGGTGAGGATGAAATGGCGGTTGTAGATTCACAAACCCGTGTGCACGGTGTAAAGGGGCTACGCGTTGTGGATTCATCTATTTTCCCGACCATTCCAAACGGCAACCTCAATGCGCCGACTATTATGGTCGCGGAAAAAGCAGCGGATATGATTTTAGGCAATTCGCCACTTGCCGCTGAGGGAGCAAACGTTGCTATGACGCAAAACTGGCAACAGGTTCAACGTAGTTCGGAGATCTAGTTTCGCCACTCGTATGGGAAAGTTCGTGCCCCATATGAGACCTGCAGTGGCATGCAGTGCAAATCGTTTGCACTGCATTAATGCGGGAATAATGTAAATAAAAACAACGGAGAAAAAATGAGTTACTTCTATCAATTTTGGGAGGGTGACAATGACAGTATGGCTTAGTGCAGGCATCATTTTCACCCTATTGGCAATTGCCTTTATTTTATTGAAGTGGGGGAATTTACAGTGCGTTGGTGTTACACCGGTTAAAACGTTCACTTTTATTGCAATCTTATTTACTTCTGGCCTAGACGTTGGCCTGATCATGTTTCCGCTTACGGAGTTTGCGGGTTACGCAGACATAAAAGCAAGCCCAGAGTATGCATTTACTAATCCGCTGGCCATAGAGTTCGGCTTTTGGGGATTTTTAATCTGGGGTTTCTACTTTCTTACGTGCTTTTATTTCTGCGTAATAGAGCCCAAAGTGAAATTTTTTGAAATTCCTTGGGTAAAATTCATTAATAACCTAGTTATTATCGGTACATGTGCGTTTACTGCATTCTTATTACTGTCTAACCTACCTTGGTATTTACCTAGTTTAGGCGATGGTGAGTCGATTATTCCTAGTTTCTATCTGATTGTGTTTGCGGCGATCGCCTTTGCGGTTTATTCAAGCACTAGCCTTAAGTACGTGCGTTTTTTAAGTATCACAACGACATGGGTATTTATCGGTTTAATTGCCTTTATGTGGGCGTCTGCGTTTGTCTTTGGTGACAGTGCAATGTCGAGTTATACCAATAACTTGGCGCTGATCGGCGGTTACTTTGCCAATATAGATCAGTTTGTGTTGCCACTTAATGACTATCACGAGTTCTATCTATTCTGGTGGTTTGCGTGGAGTATCATGATAGGGCAATTCACATCGCGTTTTGTCGGCGGCTTGAAAACTTATCAAGTGCTAGCGGCGATGTTAATTTTCCCATCTATTCCAATCGCAGCATGGTTTAGTGTGCTTTATCACTATCATGAGGCTGGGATCCCAACTGCGGGTATTAAAAACTTTGCAATGGTCTTTGTTGGCGTGGTGTTTGTAATCAATTCGCTCGACTCTTTGATCCGTTTATATACAGATAACCTTAACCTCACAGTTAGCCGTTTAGGAAAAAGAAACTATATTTTATTTAATATCGTGGCGTTATCACTGCTTACGCTGTTATTTAAACTAAACTTTTTACAGATCCAATGGGTTGGTGCGTTAGTCATAGGCTTGTTCTTCTCATGTTTTGGTTACATTGCTTATAGCAAATACAAAACCGTGAGTAAGATTGATAGCTCGCCAAAAGACAACCTTATCGACTTTAGAAAAATTGAATCAGTAAACTAGGGATACAACCAGATGACAACTTTAAAGAAAACACTTTGTGCACTCCCACTTGTACTTGCATCTAACTATGCGGCTGCAGATTGGTCTGCAACACTCACAGGCGCGTCCGACTATACCTTTAACGGTGTGAGTCAAACGCAAAATGACCCTGCACTTCAAGGCAGTATTGATAAGGCTTTTGCTAATGGCGTTTATGTAGGTAGCTGGGCCTCAAATGTAGACTTTGGTGACGGCACCGATATAGAGTGGGACTTCTATGTTGGCCGATATGTAGAGCTAAACCAAAGTTGGAGCCTAGACTACGGTATTGCTTATTACTCTTATCACGGCGATAGCGGCTCAAGTGATGGGAACTACCCCGAAGTGTATACCAAGTTTGGTTACGCTAGTGAATTTGGCCAAACTGAATTTAATTTTTGGTACAGCTGGGACTATTTTGGTTCGGGAGCGGGTCACACCATTGCGATGGTAGCTCATACCTTTGAAATTGCTGAAGGCCATGCTTTAAGAGCAAGCTTTGATGTATCTAACTCTTTGGATGGTGATAAATTTGCTTGGGATGGTAATGATAAATCTTACAATCATTACCGTCTTGCATATCAAACGGCATTTAAAGGGTTTGATATTGAAGTGGCTGCTGAAAATACGAGCTTAGATTGGGATACGGCTGATGAACGTATCGTACTTTCTGTGTCGAGAACATTTGATTTGTAACTCGCATTAAGATGCGATGATTGTAATACCAGCCTAAGCTAGGCTGGTATTTTTTTGCCGACAAGGCACGATGGTTCAGTATTATAAGGTTGATGATTATGAATCTTAACCAAGTTACTCTCCCCGTTGATGATATAGATGCAGCCTGTTTGTTCTATAGAAAGCTAGGTTTCACGCAAATTGTTGATACACCGCACTATGCTCGATTTGAATGCCCTGAAGGTAATGCCACCTTCTCCTTGTCGCTAGAAACGCCTCCTATCAACAATGGTGCGGTTATTTACTTCGAGCATGAACAGTTAGATGAGTGGGTTTCTGAGCTAGAGGCCCGGGGGATCATATTTGAGCAACTGCCGACAGCGCAGCGCTATCTATGGCGAGAAGCCATACTGTTTGACCCCGCAGGGAACAAGATAAAACTCTACTGGGCCGGTGAAAATCGACTGGATCCTCCTTGGCGTATAGAGCTTAAAGGGCTTTAGTAAGTTCACTCTTGTTTATTTAATGTTAAATTACGTTTTACAAACATTGTTAAATTGTGTAACTTTAATGGCGACTGTACAACGGGGCAAGAAGTCCGAGTGGAGTCGCTAAAGTTAGGGGGTTTCACTAATCACCTGATGGGTTGTTTTGACTTATTGAGAACGATGTATTGAACGTTTCTATTGATCAAGTTGTACCATTCTCCCAATTTGCCGCTACTAGATAAATGGATGTGCTTGTTGCGGCAAATTATTTCTCTATCGTCGATTAATTGCTAATTTCAAGCCTATGAACTTTCTAAAAGACATTCCAGCTGATTTACCCGAAGAAATTTTCGAAACGGTACTGTCTCATCCAAATATTCGTATTGAACGAATTGTATCAAACGGGCATTCCTCGCCAAGCTCAGGATATTATGACCAAGATGAAAACGAGTGGGTGCTGGTGTTGCAGGGCTGTGGCGAGTTGACTTTTGATGACGGTAAAATAGTCACTTTAAAGGCGGGAGATAGCCTTAATATTCCCGCACACCAAAAGCATAAAGTAAGTTATACAGACACTTCTGAGCCAACTATATGGCTCGCCATTTTTTATTAACTAACCTGAGGTTTGGATAAGGAATGTTCCAACTCATTGTTGCTAGAGCACAACTTAGCTTTTTCCTTGTCTAGCCAGAGAGTTTTAGGGAAAACACCGCTTCCGCGTCCTGCTCTCGCTGAGGTACCTACATCCTGTAGGCAAGGCGAATTTACGCACCAATAGCTGGCTATTGGAAGTGAATTCAACGCAGTTAGCGCTAAAACTAGCTGCTAGAAAGGCATTAATTATCCGCAGCTCAGGTTAACTACCAAAGTTTAACTGAACGAAGCTTAGATAAAACTAAAGTCTCCAACAAACACTTGGTTATCGTTGGAAACTTGGGTAAACCACTCTTTTAGGCTTTCAATGGCTGCGGTTGTTTTTGCCGCAACGGTATCGCGATGTGGCGTCACGGCATATACGCTGTATTCTCTTAATGACCACTCAGCACATAACCTTTTTAGTCTACCTGATGAAAGGTGGTGCCTAATTTCTGGTTCAGGTAATACCCCATAGCCGATACCATCAAGCGTGAGCTGAATGCAAGCTTGCATATTATTCACCATAAAACGTGCTGTTGGCAGCGCCACTTGCTGATGAGTTTGTTGATTGCTCAAATGATAGGGGTTTTGTTTGCTACTAGAATGACCAATTAAAGCATGAGGCGCTAAGCTTTCTGGGTGCGATATATTGAGTTGTGCCAGTGGGTGATGGCAACTGACACAGGGGATAAGTTGCCAGTCAGCAAGGTGGCGGGCAATAAGGTTTGAGTCCTGTAAAGGGCCTATACAGATAGCTAAGTCGACGCCTTCAGTGATGATATCGATGGGTTCGTCGGTTAAGATCAAATCAACTTTTATTTGTGGAAACTGCTCACTCAAATAGCGCAGTGGCTTACTGAGTAGCCCTCCTCCAAACCCGATGGGGGCAGAGATCTTCAATATGCCAGATGGCGTATGCTGCAATAACTCAAGTTCATGCTCCGCTTGCTTCGCAGTTTGCAGTATTTGTATCGCGGATTTGTAGTAGATAGAGCCCGCTTCGGTGAGCGTGAGGTTACGAGTATTTCGATTAAATAAACCTAGGCCTATGTCTTGCTCTAATTTGCTGATCTGCTGGCTGACGGCCGAGGTGGTCATATGCAATAAGTCAGCGGCTTTACTCATACTGCCAGCTTCTACCGTTTTTGCGAACACTTTAAGTCCGCGAGTCAATTTCTGATTCATTGTTAAGACCTGCTTAAAATACCTTTAAGAAAAACCGCATTGCTCCAAAATACGCAATCATCATACCATTACAAATGAAAATAATTGTTATTTATCTTGTATTCTATCATGGAGGTTTCTCGATGTTGATGGCCTGTCGTAGTTTGGCGCCACTCTCTTTAGCTGTTGCAGCTGCCCTGCCTTGTTCTTCACTTGCACAAAGTGATGCAAAATCAGAAATAAAAGAAGAGGTGGAAGTGATCGTCGTATCCGCTTCTGGATTTGAGCAACTGCTAAAAAATGCGCCGGCGTCAGTTAGCGTTATCAATCAAGAAGCGCTGCAGCAGCGCTTTTATCGAGACCTGACCGATGCCATGACAGATGTTCCCGGAGTTGTAGTAACTGGAGGCGGAGACAGGGAAGATATTAGCCTTCGCGGCATGGGCAGTCAGTACACGCTTATTTTAGTCGACGGGCAAAGACAAAGTTCGCGTGAGACTCGGCCAAATAGTGACGGCCCTGGTGTTGAAGGTGCATGGACGCCTCCTGTTGCTGCCATCGAACGTATCGAAGTTGTGCGCGGGCCTATGTCTTCGCTGTATGGCTCTGATGCAATTGGCGGCGTAATTAACATTATCACTAAAAAAACGCCTGACCAGTGGCATGGAGAAGTCAGAGTTGACGCCACCAGCCAAGAAAACAGTCGCTCAGGTGATATTTATCAGGCAAATTTCTTTGCTGCAGGCTCGCTAATCAAAGATACCTTAGGGGTACAAATTTACGGCCAAACTACGCACAGAGACGAAGACGAAATTGTGTCTGGCTTTAGAGGTCGCGATGCAGATACGCTGAAGGTAAAACTGGCCTATACGCCATCAGATGAACACGAATGGTTATTGGATTATGGTATTGCTTCACAAACGCTTGATGCCACGCTAGGTAAAACGGTGGCAACGCTTGCGCCAGGTGAGCCGTGTGGCCGCCGTGGTTGTCCTGAGTCCACTACAACCGAATACGATAGTGAGTCAATCTCTTTGACGCATAACGGTTACTGGTCATTTGGTAGCTCTCGTAGTTACTTAAAACATGAAGAGTTTGACAATAAATCCCGTGAGATGACGGTCAAAAACGTAGATTTCCAGTCTCTTTGGACGTTACCGCTTGGTGAGTCTCATACTAGCTCAATCGGTGTTGCTTATCTTAATGAAGATTTGACAGACAAAACCAGTAACCGCATTAGTGATTTGCAGCAAGTCGACAACGATCAGTGGTCGGTATTTGCTGAGGATGAGTGGCGCATCGTTGAGCCATTTGCCCTGACTATGGGCCTACGCTACGACAAAGATGGTAACTTTGGCGGCCATGTTAGCCCGCGCTTATACGGTGTTTATACTGCATCAGATGCGGTGACGGTTAAAGGTGGGATCTCAACCGGCTTTAGAGCGCCTAACTTGCGTCAAAGTACGGCGGCGTGGGGCCAAGTGAGCCGTGGTGGTAATATTTATGGGAATCCAGACTTAAGCCCTGAAACCTCAATTAATTACGAGGTAGGCGTATACATTGAGCTTGCTAAAGGGATCAGCACCTCAGCAACGGTATTCTATAACGAGTTTGACGATAAAATTTCACGGGTTTCGTGTCCACTAACTCAATGTACGGACGGCCCTAACGAGTTTGGTTCGTTACCGACAACCTATGTCAACGTTGATGAAGCCGTAACCCAAGGGGGTGAAATTAGCTTTTCGGGTCAATTGACTGAAAAACTAAAGCTTAGCGCAAACTATACCTACACAGATTCGGAGCAAAAAACCGGAGTATATGCAGGTAGCCCATTAAACCAGTTACCTAAACATTTGTTCCAAACGTCGCTTAATTATCAGTATTCGGATGAGCTAAACACGTGGTTACGCTTCCATTATCGTGGTGAAGAAAGCCAGCCTGTAACAGGGCCTTCGCAAAGTAGCTTAGTCGCACCTTCGTATAACCTAACTGATGTAGGTGCTAATTATCAGCTGAACGAAGCAATTAAGCTTGGATTTGGGGTTTACAACCTCTTCGATGAAGAAATTACTGAAGCAGAATACGGCTACTTTGAAGATGGTCGTCGCTATTGGGCTTCATTGGCGTGGAGCTTTTAATGACACGAGCTCGCTCAGCGGCTAAGTCGTCGAATCGGCGACTTAAAAAGCTGTTTGATTGGCGCACTTGGCATTGGATGAGCTCTGCCGTGTGTTTGGTGGGAATGCTGCTATTTGCCGTGACTGGGATCACCTTAAATCACGCAAGCCAGATAGAAGCTGCACCTACCACATATGCTAAAGAAGCGGTGCTGCCAAGTGCTCTGTTGACCCAGCTTAACGCGGCAGCAGAGCAGACAGCGCTGCCTCGCAGCTTTCAATCTTGGTATCAGTCACACACAGGTGCGGCGTTACCTGCACTACAGCAAGTGCAGTGGAGCGAGTACGAATTGTATGTTGCGCTGCCAAGAGCTGGTGGCGATGGCTGGTTTAGCATTGCCCTTGATAGCGGTGAGTTTTATCAAGAGATCACGGATCGTGGTTGGGTATCATACCTTAACGATCTTCACAAAGGACGTAATACAGGATTTGCATGGCGTATGTTTATTGATGTGTTTTCAGTAGCTTGTGTAGTGTTTTCACTCACAGGCTTATGGCTTTTATACAAGCATTCTCGAGGAAGAAAGTCGACTTGGCCGCTCGTCGCAGCAGGCTTTGTATTACCTGTTTTAGTGCTGATGGTACCTGC
The DNA here is from genome assembly GCF_004103285.1 of Pseudoalteromonas sp. A757. NCBI lineage: Bacteria > Pseudomonadati > Pseudomonadota > Gammaproteobacteria > Alteromonadales > Pseudoalteromonadaceae > Pseudoalteromonas > Pseudoalteromonas sp. A757. The sequence continues at coordinate 82,641 of NZ_QNQN01000068.1, read as the reverse complement.
GCACGCTAAAGCTGATGAAGTTGAAATCACGATCCCGCGTTTAAACGTTGCGGAATATCACCCACCTTATGTCGCAGTATGGTTGGCGAACAGCAAACAACAGCGAGTTGCCGATATTGCCGTTTGGTATGACGTTAATATGGCGGATAAAGAAGGTGAAAAGTGGCTAAAAGACTTACGCCTTTGGTGGCGTAGAAGCGGCCGTAGCCTATCCATGCCTGTAGATGGCGTGACTGGTGCGACAAGGCGTCCAGGTACGGCAAAGATTGATTTAACCCCTTGGCGCGATGAGTTTAAAGCTTTACCTGCGGGTGAATACACGCTGTTCGTAGAGGCTGCTCGTGAGCTTGGAGGTCGTGAAGTATTGAAACTGCCTGTGACTTTACCTATCACTGCACCTGTCACTGTGATTGCAGAAGGTAAATCTGAACTCGCTACAACAATTTTAACAATGGAGCCTTAATCGTGAAAATTTCAACGTTAGTATCTGGTGTCTTAGTTGCCTTAGCCGCATATAGCCCATTAAGTGAAGCACACCGAGTATGGATCAAGCCAAGTACCACCGTGGTGTCTGGTGACAGCGAATGGATCACGTTTGATGCAGCCATCGCCAATGGGATCTTTAACCCAGATCATTATGCTTATCCACTAGAGCGTCTATCAGCACTGTCTCCTTCTGGAAGCAAGGTTGAACTTAAGAACGCTGCAAAACTTAAGTATCGCAGTGTGTTTGACATTGAGCTCAATCAGCAAGGCACTTACAAAGTGTTTAATCAAAGTCGCTCGCTGGTGGCGCGCTGGACTGATGAAAATGGTGAAAAGCATTACTGGCCAGGACGCGGCAAAGTTGGCTCAGTAGAAGCCTTTAACAAAGAAGTGCCAAAAACGGCAAAAGATTTAAGTGTGGTCGACGTTGCAAGACGATTAGAAGTATTTGTAACTTTGGGCGCACCAAATAACACTGCGCTTAAGCCAACCGGCAAAGGGCTAGAGCTAAACCCGGTTACTCACCCTAATGATTTGTACACCGGTGAACCAATTACCTTGCAGTATACGATGGATGGTGAACCTGCCAAGGGTGCAGAAGTGATAGTAGTACGTCAGGATGAAAAGTACCGTGATAATAGTCAACCAAGCAAATATACAACAAATGCCAAAGGTGAAGTGACGCTAACGCTATCTGAGCCAGGCATGTATTGGTTTGAAGTGGAATATGAAGATGACAAAGCACAAGCACCCGCCACAAAACGTGCCGGCAGCTATGTCACTACCCTCGAGGTATTACCGCTTTAACTAACGGTCCCCATGTGGTTTGAGACGTGCAGTCGTCTCAGCTTATTTAATTTAGTGGTCATAACAGAGACGCCACTAAGTGCCCAAAGGGGGAGGCGTTCCTTCCTCCCCCTTTTCTTCTGTTAAAACCTTCACGATGAAAGCTTCACAATCACTGAGCGATCCATCTAACTGCCAAAAGTCATTACTAAAATCAGGAACCATTTGATTTTGGCTGAGTTCACATAAATAGTTCAGGAGCTTGGGGTGGATATAGTAGTCTCGACAGACTTTGGGTGTGTTGCCAAGTGCCTTTGCTACCCGCTTGATTAGATGGGTATCAAAACGCTTTCTTTTACTACCTTCAACCTCTATTGCAACGTCAAATGCGAACTGTACCGCTAACCGAGAAGCTACCCAAGTGCGGTAATCCTTACTGGTAAATTGTGGGCCGTGTAGCGTGTGGATCTGCGTGTTGACGTCATCGCTGGTTAAATCGTGCCATCGCCCTTGGCAATGATATCGAAATAACCCATAGCCAGTTTGTACAGCGGATTCACTAATAAACTGACAAAGTTGTTCGTCGAATACGTCAACTTTTCTTTGTTTACCGTGTTTTCCCTGAAACTCAAAAGTTATCCCTACTTCGTTATGTTTCAGGTGCTTGCGCCTTAACGTGGTTAGACCACAAGTATCATTGTGTTGATAGTAATGTTGGTTACCAATACGGATCCCTGTGGAATCAAGCACCATAACAGCCAGTGCGGCAACTTTTTCTTGGTGCCAATCATCGTGTTTTAGCTGCTCTATACAGCGCGTTCTTGCTTGTGGTAGCTGTTTTGCAAATTGGGCCATGCGGGTAAATTTAGCTTGTTGTTGGGTGAGTTGATAGCTTGGATGATAGATATGTTGCTTTTTACCTTTACTATCGAAACCAACGGCTTGCACTTTATCAAAAGCACAGGCGCTGATTTGAACCTGCTTCCACATCGGTGGGATCACCAACTGTTTTATTCGCTTTTTGATCACCTTAGAGCGAATGGGGTTGTTGCTCGCATCTAAATAGCAAAAACCACGGCCCCACTTTTTTCTAGCAACCTCTAAACGATTACATTCGTGAAACTCAGATTGAATACCCTTACAGTCCACATTATCTCCAGTGACAGAATGTTGCATAGAACTAGAAATGCAAATCCCAAACCAGAATTTAATTACCTGAAATACTTTACTTTTTTATCTTAGCCTAAGAAGTATTTGGTAAATTTTTCATGATGTTGTTAACCTTATCGCTTCAAGTTTACTGAGCTGACCGCAAAAGTACTCATTATGAGAGACCAGCATAAATCCACAAGGAAGCTGATTAAGCATGGCCGCAAGCTCTTCTTGTGCTTCAAGGTCGAGGTGATTATCCGGCTCGTCAAGCAGTAAAAAGCCTTGCAGTTGCACTGCCAGCACGATGGCCGATTTCATTCTCTCGCCACCACTGAGGCTCGAGATAGGCCCTGAAATCTGGTTGAGTTTTAGGCCGACGCTTGCAAAGCTGGTGATGATATTATGATGTGGTGTATCAAGTAAGCGCTTGGCAATATCTAAAACGCAAGGGCCCTGCTCAAGCCAAGCACAGTGCTGATCTAAGTAAATACATGTTGCTGGGCGCTGAATTTCTCCGCGCTTTAACTCTAGCTTACCCGCAAGGGTTTTAAGCAAGGTCGATTTACCGATGCCATTTTCTCCAATTACTCTGAGCTTTTGTGTTGTATCCGCAAAAAGGTTCAGTGTATTTTCCGGTCCAAAGCACAGTTCGGCTTCACATAAGCGGAGCTTTTCTTTTGCTCGAAAAGCTGAATTAAAATGAAACTGCTGTTTGTCTTCTCGATAGTACACTGTATTTTTCTTAATATTATCTTGAGCTTTTTGAATTTTATGGGTTTGTCCGGCATGACGTTTACTTCCTCTGTCAGACTTAAAGTCAGCAATCAGTTTACTTTGGCTACCAGCGCGTACTTGTGCTTTCCCTTTATTGGCTTGCCGTTGATGTTGCAGATCCGCTGCAATCATGGCTTGTTTAAGTGTTTTTTGTGCCGCGCGATTTGCTAAATGTTGCTGTTTTTGTCGAGCTTGAGTTTGAAGTAGTGTCTCTCTAAAGGCGTCAAATCCATGTGAGTGGTGAGTTAGCTCCCCCTGTTTTATGTGCAGTATATGGTCGGCTGCATCTAATAAAATAGGATCGTGTGTGACGGCAACCACACCATGTTTGTGGTGCTTTAGCTGCTCGGCTAGCCAGTGCTTATTGTTGCTGTCCATGTGATTGCTCGGCTCATCCAGTAATAGGATTGCAGGCTGAGATTGTAATACTTCGATATAGGCTCGCATTTTTGCCCCGGGACTTAGCAGTGTAAAGGGGGTTTCCAAAGTGAGTTCTAGCGGCGCAAGTGTTGCCTGCCAAGTTGATTCTAACTGCCAATCATCTGAGATTAATTCAAAATCGTACCCAGAGGCTAACCCCTGATGGGCCCGATGCAGTGCTGCTAGCTTCTCTTTAAGCCCTAGTAGTTCAGAAACGGTAGCAAAGTGGTTAGTTGCATCTTGTGGGAGATAAAAGCATTTCCCATGACTTTGGCGCTCGCCCGAGGTTAGAGGTTGTTCACCGGATAGGGCTTTGAGTAAGTGTGATTTGCCCGCCCCATTAGGGCCTGTTATCGCAATAAATTGTCGCTCTATTGTTAAGTCGACATCGCAAAATAAACATTGACCATTTGCAAGGATAAAGCTTGCTTGTTTTAACTGTATCCAAGGCATAATTACTGCTCCTAGTTGCAGCAGTGCAAAAGGCTAAAGGCACAAAGACTCGTAAAAGCCGTAAATAGTAAAATAGAAAATGAGAGTCTATAGATTAGTCTGAGAAGCCTCAACGATAACCATAAGCTTTGCACTGGAAATTAATAATAAGTTCGTCAGTTACAAAGGGCTTAGTTATTCATTGTGATGGCAGCTCCTAAAGAGGAAATAAAACGAATAGAGGCAAACAATTAGCGCCTACGTTTATTTTGCAGGCACTAGATTAAATGTCAAGACACTGAGTGGATTAAATTACAATTGAATGGGCATAAATGGTTTGATGAAGGCGCCGACCACAAGGGCAAGCAACACACTGACAAGCGTGCCCAACATCACGTATTCGGTGAGCTTTCTGTCTTGGCTTTGGGTTAGATCGCCAAAGCGAAACACCGATTTAGCGGCGAGAATAAAACCGATAGCAGCCCAGCTATCCAGTAACACGCAGCTCAGCAGTAATACACGTTCAAGCTGACCAATTAAGCTTCCTGCTTGCGGCAGGCTATCAAGAGCTGAATTATTGAGTTGCCATCGCTCAAGCAGCATGCTGGTGAATATCGATGCGGGATGCAATACCATTAAATAGCCCACAACCAATATTAGCAGCTGGACATTGGCAAAAGGCTTGGCAAAGACACTGAGTGCAATCTCAGGCTCTGCAATTAGCCAAGTGACGACCACTAATATGGCAATATGTGCACATTGGTCTATCACAAAAGGAATAACTCCCTTGCTAGAATAGGATTTAGCTAAGTCGATACAGTAGTGACTAATACCTACCGCTAGCGCAAAGAGCAGCGCATTCCATTGTGCTCCCCAAAACAAAGTAGACTGCCAAAGTAGGATGATTGCAAGTGCAGCCCCGCTATGCGCGATACTATGCCACAACAATTTGATGGACTTATAGTGACGGGTATTTCTATCATGTACCCAGCTCATAGGTTGGAGGTAAAAGTCAGTGAGTGTGTGGCCTATTACTAACCACAATAACAATACTTGCCATTCGTTCATTAAGTCCACCTCGTGATATTTAAGCGTTGAGCATTCGACTATTGGTGTGAGCGTGCAATTGCTAAAAATTGATCTAGTAAAGCATAGTGTGCGCTATTGAGTAACTTAGTCACATTCACCCGACTGGTGTTGAGTTGTTTTGCAATATCGGCATGGCTCAACTTAGGGTGTGAAATATGAATAAAAGCGGCCTCTGCTTGTTTATGGGTTAAGTTCGAAAGTAACAAATCCACAAATGCTAGGTTTAGTGTAAAGTGGGCATTGCTGTCATTGTTATATCTGAGTCTTGCTTGTCCTATTGTGTCCAACCCTCGGCCCGCTAGTACCAGCGCAGTACCCGTTGCGGTTGATAAATCTGCGGCGGTGATATTGACTTCACCGACTGCGAGGCTGAGTCTGGCATCGCTATGTCGGCTAATTAAAAACAACCGTAGCCGTAACGCCACATTGAATAGTTTCGTCGCGTCTTGCAACACAAGCTGAAAGCCGTCACCGCGGTAAAAGCTATAATAGCCCTGCTCTGCAGCTGCTATATCAGCTAAGTAGTCCTTTAATTCACTTTGCAGTGTTGTAAGTTGTAATTGTGACAGTGATTGTGAGCCGACGATGTCTGCTGTGATCACCGCACCTTGAAGTAGTGATGTCATGTAAGTAACTTATTTTGGTTACATATCGATAAGTAACTAATTTTGGTTACATTTATTTTGGTATGAAGCTGGATAAAAAGCAAGCAGTCGGTAAGACTTGTTCACTTTGACAGTATTTTACCAAAACGAATGCAGTTATGGAGGCAGACAAAGCTTCCGTTGATGTGAGAAATAGACGTTTATTAGCAGCTCTAAAACTTACATTTTTAAATTTAATATACTGATTTTAAAGTGCTTTATTGTCATCTTGGGCGTGGATGTTAGTGAAGCACGGGGCCACTTTATTCATGACTGACAAAACGTCGTTTACTATCCTCGGCGAAGTGCCTACCAGTGTCGATTATCTCACCGATACGATGTACTATTGATAAATCGAATATCGGCCAAGAAGGAAGTGGTAGAGCTTACGGTTGCTAATCAATAACTGGAGTATAAAATGAGCCAATTAGCTCAATATCAGCGTTTTAGGCAAGAACTGGGGCAATTGCTCGCACAATACAAAGGCTATGGGTTGGTACTTGGTTTTCTGCTAAACCTGAGTATTTGGCATATTGCATCTCAGTTTGTTGCTGTTCCCTTTGTCTCTAACTTTTGGAATCAAGTGTTTGTTTCCTTACTCTTTTCTGCGGTTTTTTGCCTGCGTGCAAAGCGAAAACTAACTTAATTTGCTTACCGAAAAGAAAGGCACAACACGCATGTGCCTTTTTACAGCAAGCGCGGCTATAAACAATACTGTGAAATGATCTTATACACTTGGTTGATATTGTCGCCCGCTTTAAATTCTTTACTAATTGGCGTTGGATCTGAGCCAATCCAGATTTTTAATTCCGCGTCTAGGTCGAAGTGACCCGCAGATTCTTTGCTGTATTTTGTTATTTTGCTATACGGAATGCTGAGCATTTCTACTTTGCTGCCCGTCATGCCTTGCTTGTCGATTAAAATTAAACGCTTGTTAGTAAAAATAAATAAGTCGCGGATCACTTTGTAAGCTTGTGCAACCTCTTCTCCGGTGATAAGTGTATCTTCTAATAACTTATCAACTTCGTTACTGTCTACTTCGCTTGCATTACCGAGTAGACCACTTAATAGTCCCATTGTTATTCTCCGTTTTTTCAATTCGTCTTAGACTGATCGCTAGATAGTGCTTAGGTCGAAATGAATTAATGATGAAAGTGACAAAACCAGCATAGAAAAGCACGCTGATTTTGCCAAATAAATAACCTGAGTTTGGATAATTAATGCCTTTCTAGCAGCCAGTTTTAGTGCTAACTGTGTTGAATTCACTTCCAATAGCCTGCTATTAGTGCGTAAATTCGCCTAGTTATCCCTAAAACTCTCTGGCTAGATAAGAAAGTTATTTAAGGTGAGTTTAAAACAATGAATTAGCCCATTCCTTATCCAAACCTCAGGTTAAATAACCCGAGTTTGGAGTAAGAAGTTAGCTTATATCTCTTATCAAACAAATTTTGCCATCACGAAATGCAAACTCTGAGCGGCCTTGTAAGGAGATGCTTTGCCCTGCTTTCATGCCATTGGCCAAGTCTTGGGCTAATTTAGCTTTGTATGTCACATGAACAATAAACAGATCATTGTCTTGCGTGGCGGCGGTTAAAGATTGATTGCGTTCGGAAAATAACTTAGCGGACTGATTTGCTAATTCTGCAAACTCCATTTTGCTGGTTGTACGCGTCGTAATTTCACCATTGGCGAGATTCTCAAATACGACATCATCCGTGAGCTGAGCTAGCATACCCGGGATATCAAAATGATTGTAGGCTGAGATATAATTTTTAACTAAGGTTTCCATTTTTCCTCCTTGGTGTAATGGATGTTAATAAAAACTTAGATCGGTTTGTTCAATTTCGCACACTCTTTTTACCACTTTTTGCTGTGCCATGACTCGCATAAATCGACCCAAATGCGCATAATCTCTTGGCGCAGTATTAAATCCACTTGCCCAATGGGCTAGCATAAACAAATAATAGTCACAGAGCGTGAGCTGCTCACCAGCTAAATAGATGTTTGTTGCTAACTGCTTATCGATGAGTGCAAACATGTCGCCGACTCGTTGCTCTGCGGCTTGAGACATGGTCTTACTGTTCTCTAGTGACAGCTGATATTTTTCAGGATAAAAATACAGCATGAGTTCTGGCTGCACTGTCGTGGTTAAATAAAAAAGCCACTGATAAAACGCGGCTCTCTGTGGGGTTTTCGGCGCAGGGATAAGTTGCCCCTCAGGGTGCTTTTCGCATAAATGCAAACAAATTGCCGCACTCTCGAAGATGACCTGTTCGCCGTCGACCAATGTCGGGATCCGTCCTGTAGGATTGAGTTCTAAATAGGTCGCAGACTTTTGTTGTTGTGTCTTTCTATTGACTAAGAGCAGTTCCTTTTCTAGCTGTAAGTGCTCAAGTACGAGGTGCGGTGCCCAACTGGCATTACGAGGGTAGTAAAATAACTGATACATCTTTTGCTATTCCTTGGCGATACTTTTTGTTAGCGTGTGGCTGGTTTACCGTTGATAGTTACAACTTTTGCGGAGGCTGTAAACCGTTATTTTGCTTTTAGCTGGGAGAATCAAAAATGTATATTGGCAAGCTGTCAAAGCAAACAGGGCTGTCAGTCAAGGCCATTCGCTTTTATGAAGAAAAAGGGCTTATTCCTACCCCGGAGCGGGTTGGTAAGTACCGCGTCTATTCGCAAGTGGATGTCGATCTGTTGTTATTAATAAAAGAAGCAAAATTGCTCGGTGTGTCGATTAAGCAATTACAGCAGGTAATTGAAATTAAAGGGCGGCAAGTCAACTGGGTCGAAATAAACACGTTTTTAGTTGAGCTCAAAGCATCCTACATAGAGCAAGTTGCGCAGCTTCAGCAAAAAATACACCGAATTGAACACTGCATCGCATCGCTTGATGAATGTCCACAGATAAAACTATCCTAGTCTCAGGTAGAGTAACTTGACTCTCCCGTTAAGGGGAGACAGTACACTCGTTTCTCAGTCATTGATAAGGAAACGACGATGAAAAAAATACTGCTACTAAACGGTAACCCCAAAACCAAAAGCCTGTGCCACGCTATCACCGCAAGCTACGAGCAAGCTGCAAGCACCCAACATCAAATACGCAGAATGGATCTTAGTGAGATGCACTTTGAAATCAATTTGATGTATGGCTATGAAGCAAACCAACCGTCAGAGCCATGCCTCAAGCAGTTCCAAGAGAACTTACTGTGGGCGCAGCACATTGTGATAGTAAGCCCAATTTGGTGGTTGGCGTTACCAGCCAAGCTCAAAGGTCTAATAGATAGAACATTACTTCCAGGTTTTGCTTTTAAATACAATGAAGCAGGAACTGAAATTGAAAAACTTCTAGCACATAAAACCGCAAGAGTTATTCTCACATCAGACACGCCGCAAACTTATTTGGAAGAAGCCGCAACTGGGCTTGTGGCTCAACTAGAACATGGGACATTGGGGTTTTGTGGTATAGAGCCAACTCAACATACGTTATTTGGCCCAGCGCACTTAGCAACTCCTGAGGTAATTGATAACTGGCTGAGTGAAGTGACAAGCTTAGCCGTGCGGGGCGAGTGAGTAAAAACACACAACTTCTATTGCTAAGCTTATTTTAAATCAAAATTTGCAATGCCGAATGTTGCTATCTTTTACAGCAAGATGGCAACTTGGGCGGAGTGTATGCGAATTTGGAGTTTATTACTTTTTGCGTTTCCATTATTGGGAGTTGCAAATGAGCCAATTCTGCCACTTGAGTCTGCAATAGGACTTGATGCCGATAAAGTCAGCTTGGGCAGAACACTTTTTTTTGATAAGCGACTTTCTCGAGGAAATCAGGTTAGCTGTGCGTCATGCCATCAACTTCCCAGTCATGGCGCAGATGTAAAGCCCCTTTCCAGTGGTGTTAATGGTGCAGTTGGTGAGCTAAAAACTCCGACCGTTTACAATGCAGTTTTTAATATCCGCCAAGCGTGGGATGGCCGTGCTCAATCGCTTTATGATCAGGTCGACTCACCCATCTTAAACCCTAAAGAGCATGATATGACTTGGCCAGAAGTCATTGCTAAGTTAAATCAAGATAAAATACTAGTCGAGCAATTTGATAAAGTATACTCGCAGGGAATAACCAAGCACACGATAAAAGACGCAATAGCAACTTTTGAATCGTCGTTAATCACCGTTGATGCGCCGTTTGATTTATGGCTTAAGGACAATAGTGTAAAACTGCCGAAGTCTGCTATTGCCGGCTATGAGCTATTTAAACGGTATGGCTGTATTAGCTGTCATCAAGGGCGCAATGTTGGCGGTAATATGTTTGCCAAAATGGGCACTTTTGGTGATTACTTTGGCGATAGAAAGACGCCAATTCAAAAAATGGATTACGGCCGTTTTAATGTTACTGGCAACGAGCAAGATCGCTTTGTGTTCAAAGTGCCGAGTCTGCGACTTGCTAGTAAACAAGTATATTTTTTTCACGATGCTAGTCATAGTAGCCTAGAAGCTGCCGTTGCGACCATGGCCAAATATCAACTTGGCCGCAATATCTCAGACTCTGATATCAATAAGCTAGTTGCCTTTATTGGCAGCCTAGCAGGACATCACCACGAAATGGATTTGGAAAATCACGAATGAAGAATAAGGCCTTCATTGGTGTGCAAGCATTGTTGCTGTGCGCGCCAATTGCGCTTTTTGCGTACTTTTACTCGCAACAAGAGCTCAGTAGTCAAACACACCAATCACGAGTTACCCTGCTCTTTGAAGCCAAAAGTATTGATGCCAAACTGGATGCCGCGGTGTTACAAATGCTTAGTGCACAGCTCAATCAATATGATGAGTTAGCGCAATTAGCACATGCAATTGACGCTTTGAATACACCCGAGCGGGATGCGTTATTTGTAGAAACTACACCGGATATTCAACAGCAATTTGATGCTTATCGTCAACTGCTTAGTGATAAAGTATTGCAAGTCGAATCCATTAAAACAGCTGCAGCAAACATTAAGAACAGTTTGCTTTATCTCCCCGAGTTACTAATCGAGCTGGAACAGAGCGAGCCTGAATTGGCGACACATGCAAATAGAATGCTTGCTAATTTAATGTTGGGTCAGCTTTACGAATTTGTGGCAGAGCCTTTACTTATAATTGACTCTGAAAGTCGCTTAGAGCAGCTGATCTACCAGCATTTTAATGTTGCCCTAGTTAACAGTGCAGAATTAAAAAAGGCAAAACAACGCTTTTTATCTTTACCTAGTGACCAAGCTTTTTCAGCGCTTTATGCGGCATATAGTCAGCACCACAGTGAAACCATAGAAAAAACCAAGCATCAAAGTGAATTACTCTTGCTGCTGACCATTGCGCTATTTTTGCTCTTGGTTGTGTTTGCTAACCGGCTTTATGTAGCCAAAAATAAAATTTTGAGCACCAGTAAAACTTTGTCAGACGCCGTTGCGCGTTTAACCGAAGGCTTTGCTCTTTTTAGTCGCAGCGGTAATTTGCTGCTCTGTAACAGTGCTTGGCGTAATCATTTCGCAATTGCTGATAGCGAAAAAATGCCACGCAAACTAGAAGAGTGGCAGCAGCAGTTTGGAGACATTTTTAACTCCGATGCCAATTTGCATCAAACCGAATCTGGCGCTTGGTTACAGGTAAAACAAACGAACACACACAATAATGGCCAAGTGTTTGTGAGTGTTAATGTCTCCCTTTTTAAACAAGCGGAAGAAGAGCTGCGAAAATGGGGCCATGCGATTGAACAAAGCCCCTCTTCTATTGTGATCACCGATCCTCGTGCTCGTATTGAATACGTTAATCCTAAGTTTGAACAAGTTACCGGGTATTCACTTGAGGATGTGAAAGGACATACACCGAAAGTACTAGGTTCCAAGCAAGGATTCACTGACTACAAAGCACTTTGGCAAACGATTAAGCAAGGTAAAGTCTGGCGTGGTGAGTTTTACAACCGCCGTAAGTCTGGAGATTACTATTGGGAGTATGCATCTATTTCCCCGATTAAAAATCAGCAGGGGGAAATCATAAACTTTATTGCGATCAAAGAAGATATCACAGCACAAAAAAGTGCAAGTGCGCAGCTTAAAACTGCGGCTGCGGTATTTAATGCAACGCAAGAAGGAATTATGACCACCAACGCAAAACTTGAAATCACCGCGGTCAACCCAGCCTTCACCAAAATTACCGGTTATGAAGAACATGAAGTACTCGGTCAACGACCCAATATTTTAAGCTCGGGCAAGCATGATAAACATTTTTATGAGCAAATGTGGAGCACCCTCAACTCGCACGGACAATGGGCGAGTGAGATCTGGAACAAGCGTAAAGACGGTACTTTATATCCAGAGTGGCTAGCAATCAGTGTCGTGCATGATGACAAAGGACTGGTACAGCAGTACGTTGCCATATTGTCTGATATGACTGAGCGCAAAGCGCAAGAGGAGCAGATTGAATATCAAGCCTATTACGATGTGTTGACCGGGTTGCCTAATAGAACGTTATTACTCGAGCGCATTGAGCAAGATATTAAGCGGATGAGCCGCACTCATCATCAAAGTGCGGTGTTATTTATCGATTTAGATAGATTTAAGCGGGTCAACGACACCATGGGTCACGAAGCCGGAGATGCTTTACTTATCTCCGTAGCCAAGCGTTTAAACGGCCTGCTGCGTAAAAGCGATACCTTGAGCCGCTTTGGTGGAGATGAATTCGTATTATTATTGAGCCAAATTGCGCATCCGGATCATGCCGCGCAAGTCGCCGATAAGATTGTCAAAGCACTAAGTAGCCCTTTTGTGATCAATGGCTTTGAGGTATTTACGGGGGCAAGTATTGGGATCGCTATTTTACCTAGTGACGCAAAAGACCAAAGAGAGCTATTGCGCCTTGCTGACTTAGCGATGTATAAGGCAAAAGAAGCGGGACGCAATCAATATCATTTCTTTGCTCAAGAAATGCAGCAGCAGGTGAATCGGCGAGTTGAGCTGGAGCAGCTACTTCGGGCTGCGCTTGAACACCAGCGTTTAACCGTACATTACCAACCTATTGTCGATACGGTGTCGGGTAAATTATATGGCGTCGAGGCGCTCATGCGCTGGCCAACTGATTTCGGCCAGTATATTTCCCCCGCTGAATTTATTCCGGTTGCTGAAGAAAGTGGCCTTATTGCTCCTCTTGGTGAGTGGTTACTCGCCAAAGCATGCAATGATATTCGCAGATTAAATAAAGCGCTTGGCATGAATTGCTACCTGACGGTAAATATCTCGAGCCAGCAATATCGGCTCGGTTTTAATGCCACTATCATTAAACAAATCATGCAGCAGTCAGGCTTTCATCCAGAGAACCTAACGCTTGAGATCACAGAAAGCATCTTGCTTGAAGATGATAAAGCTGTAACCGCTTGGCTGCAAAGCTTAAGGGCAACGGGGGTCAACTTAGCAATCGACGACTTTGGCACTGGCTACTCTTCGCTTAGCTATCTTAAACGCTTCCCCATCAATATATTAAAGATTGACCGAGGTTTTATTCAAGATATAGATCAAAACCAAGATGCTGTCGTTTTGGTCAACGCGATTTTGTCTATGGCGGAGAGTTTATCGCTCAAAGTGATAGCCGAAGGCGTAGAGCAACAAGGGCAGCTAGATTGCCTAACAGGTTTGGGCTGCCAGTATGTTCAAGGGTATTTTTATGCCAAACCAATGGCGATTGAAGTATTAATCGATTGGGTTGAGCAATTTGCCATTATATCGGAGCGAGCATCTCCAAAGCAATGGTTGGATTGAGGGGCGGTGTTTTGGGTTGCTTTATCACTTGCTCAAATCAGGGGGTTACTGTGGGGTAAGGAAAAGTTATTGATAACCAGAGCAAAATTTTATATTTAACTTGAGTGAAATATCGCATTTGGAAAGATGAGTTATAAAGCTTAGTGAATCCGACCAGCAATTGCCGAGATAGGCTAGTTTACATGATATGTTTAGTAAAATCAGATGTAGGAGCTCACTGAGCTCCTAATATTCTTACTCGGTTTTATTCCAATCCAGTTGCATATCCCACACATATCGGTGCTTTGGCTCTAGAGGCTGTTGAGAGTCATCGACTTGTTCAAGCACATTGCGTGCCTTTACTATGGTGGCGTCGCGACCGAACAAGTAACTCTGCTCTTTGACAATGGTCAAGTAGGCCTTGTTCAATGCCAGCGCGCGTGGCTTTGATGGTGTGATCAATTCATAGAGGTTTTTCACAGACTGCACTTTTTTGCTGTTTACCGTTCCATCTTCGTTAAACCAGCGCATCAGCATCTCTTGGTTCTGCCTAAACTCATCCCCGCCGCCAACACGCATCATATAGGTCAGGAATTCGCCCTGCTCTTCGCCTTTGTTAGGTACGTCTTGCATCTCTTTTAAATTGATATAACCCCAACCCAGCTTGCCCTCGACTTTACGTGCAAATGAGAAGGTTTGGTCATAGGTTGAGCCAATGGTTTTGTGACAGCCATTACAAAAAGCAAGCTCTTGTTCATGTTGCGGACGAAGTGCACCATTTTTGTCTTCAATATAACCGTTAATCGTCCAACCGAAGTTGTTATTGATCCCTTGGTCGCCCAAATAAAGCGTTTGAGGGTAATTTTCGAATGCCTTTTCTTTCGCTTCTCTGTAGTAAGCTGCCCCGAGTGATTGCTTGGATTTAAAGTTGTGCTTCTTCATGTAGCGCACTTCTTTCATTCTTGGCGCATTAAATACTTGACCATTATCATCAACCCCAATATACCGAACGGTATGTAAAAACTCAGTGTCTTGTGGATATAACTGATGAGCAAGCTCGATAGTATTGGCATCACCAAGGTAGCGTTCACCGCGCAGCATGCTGGTGATCTGAGTGAGCTTGCCATCACCATTTAAATCTACGCCAACTCGCGATTCAGAAATCACTGGTGTTGATATTTCGTCAAGCCCCTTTACAGCCATTTCAACCAGACTTAAGTTAGCAAGATAGACGTCTTGATTATACGTTTCACCTTTTTCTCTAAAGGCGTCAGCAAGGCGGATCATGACATCTCCTGTAGAGCCATTAGTTGGCCAGAAAGTACTAGGAAAAGGCTTATAGTTGAATGCCACCCAACCACTGCCGTCTTTTGCTATACCTAGCTCATCGAATGCTTTTTCAGGATATGCCAAATTGTTAAGCGGGGTGATCTCACCTTTCCAGTCAGGGTTATTTTTCAGTTTTTCGATGAAAGGAGTGTAATTATCTTGGTTGACCCAGTTAGTAATATCTTGATCTGAGATACTGTTGATAAGTTCTGAACGATCTTTAAACAAATTTTTCCAGTGGTTTTTAAATCCAAGGTCGGAAAACTCATAGGCACCTTGTAAATTGGCATCGCGCATCATGTTTGGTCGGTTTTTTTCATCGTATGATTGATGGCAAGCGTAGCAAGGGTTATTTACACCATCCGTTTTGGTGTAACACTGAGGCGGGATCACCGATTCAGGGTTATAGACTTCATTGTGCTGCATAAATGCGGTCGCAGGAATATCATCACCTTGTTTGTAAGGTGCAGCAGTCTGCGCCGACAAAAGTGCGATGTTGGTTAGCTCTTGGGGCTGTTCATCATTACAACCAAGTAAAACCGCGCTCGTTAACGCCACTAGGGTTAGGCTAACGTATTTCATTTTTATGACTCCAAAATTTTGCTAAAAAAAAGCAGCGCACTATAAGGTGCACTGCTACTTGTTTAATTATTTTGCTTTAGGGTCATAAAGCCATAGTGTGTTATTTTCTTGGAAGCCATCTTCGCCGATGATAATCCGGCCATCTTCCATAACGATAACGTTATCAGGCTGTGAAAGCTGATTGACGTCACAACGCTCAGCGCCAGTCAATGATGAGCGGTACGTACCACCCATTACAACGGGCTCGATACGGGTTAGGTTATAGTTGTTATCTATATGGGCACGATATACACCACCACAATCTTTAACACGCGCAGAAAGCTGAATATCACCTTCTTCATCAATCATGGTTTTATCAATATCTGCAATGCCAATGTACATATAGGCTTTATCTACTACTTCACCGGCAACAACATCTTGACCAGTTACTGCCTCAAGTACACGGTTGTGGTTGATGCTGATCCCTTCAAGTTTACGCCATTCAGCTGTCGCCCCTTTTTGGCGCGCAGCTTGACGAGATTCAAGGAAGATTGCTCGGTTATCCATAGGCTTGCCAGCCGTTACTTTACCACCACCATTTTCAACGGTAGGATAGGTCGCAGCACCTTCAGCCCATGCTTTTACGTCAGCCACAGACAGGTAGCTTGTTTGATCTTCAACATAGTCACTCTCATTGATGCCATCATATTCAGCAATCCAAGTTTCTATCTGTGCATTACTGCCATTACCAAGCTCAACCCAGCTAATGTCAAAGCCAGTTACAGCTGGATCAGTAAGGCCTGCATCCTGAGTTAACTTTGCTGCGTAAAGGGTACCCGCACTTAAGTCTTCTGGTTGATCTGCAACAAATTTAAATAGTACACCACCTGTGTCATCTTGTGATGAATAGACAGTACGGCGGTCTGGCATCACGACTGAGTTCTCATGCTCATAGCGACCAATTGTGAAGTGTTTCACAACATCAGGTGTTTCGGTCGTAGGATTTTGAATCTCAGCAATATAGCCGTAGCGATAAGGATTAGGGAAGTCAGGTGCAGTTAATGCTTCCATTGTGTCGTTGCCTGTCTCCGCTGGGTTATTCCACTGGGGATCTTGTGTTGAATCAACTTCAGACCAGACAATCCATTCTTCCGAAGTTAGTGGTGTACCCCAAGGAGATACTGAACCAAAACAGTTAGCTGCTGTTCCTTTAACACCGTCGAAATCTACCATCATAGCTTCTTCGATTGACCACTTCCCTGTTGTCGCTTTGCTCATTTTCAAACGACTAACACCACCTGGATACGCTTCCCAGTTCGTGAATAGGTAACCTGTGTCTGCGTCCACAGGAATATAACCATTAAAATCAGGATTATCATTTTTAATGATCTCTTCGCCAGTTGAGATACTGTAGTGCACACCCAAACCGCCCGCTAGACCTTTAGCACCAAGGTTCGCGAATGTATCTCCTGTTTGGCCTAGAATTTGATACTGACCAATCGCAGAAATCACGGTCTGTTGTTCCATGGTTGAAGCAGGGATCGGCGCGCTTGGGATATTAGCAGGTAGATTATTAAAGTTCACACCAGTTAGTACACCGACCGTACCCGTATTGAATGGCTTGCTGTTGAACTTATCTGTGGCTGTATTGGTGTCATTTGGGTGCTGAACGTTGAAGAACAAGTCGCCTCCTTCGGAAAGAAATAGACCAGTAACTTCGGCACCAGCCGGGACGGTTGCTATGCGAACAAGGCCTGGTACGCTGTAGCTACCATCACGACCATTTTGGCCATCTTGTCCATTTTGACCGTCCTGTCCATCTTGACCATCCTGTCCATCTTGACCATCCTGTCCGTCAGTACCACTTTGACCATTTGAGCCATTAGTGCCGTCTGCACCATCCTGGCCTGCTGTGCCCTGCTCACCTTGAGATCCTGCTGGGCCTTGTGCTCCATCATCACCATCACAGGCTGTAAGTGCCATTGCAACTGCTGCTGCAATAAGAGAATATGCTACACGCTTCATGAGTTACTCCAGTTCCTAAGTATTATTTTTTGTAAAGCGTGCAACAGTGTGAAGTGTTCCTGTTACAGTTGACTGAATGATTTATTAACCATTTCCTACAGGAATAAGACACTTGGACTCAACTCACATACAGGCTACTTTCTGTTAGTAAGTTGAAGTACCCATAAAAGGAATTTTAGTGTAAAGGGGGTTTACATTATTTGTTCTGAACGGCTTCGTGCTTCATATAGATAAGTTCATCAGTGTTAAAGCCATATTTTTCAGACATATCTTTAAATTTAGTCATTATAGTGTCCGATACTTGAGGTGTTCTAGAAAGCAACCAAAGGTAATCACGATTGTAGCTGGTAACGAATGCATACTGGTAATCTTCACCCAGCTCGAATACCACATAACTGCCATAAAACGGACCAAAAAATGACACTTTCAGGTGCGCTATTTCATCATTTGCAACAAACTTGGCTTTGCCAATTGCTTCTTTCCACTCTCCTTCCTCTGTTACATATCCCTTATTTACGACTTTAATTGACCCGTCGGAATTTTGGCTATAAGTTGCCGTGACGTTCTGCATTCCCCTTTCAAATGAATGGTCTAATCGCGCGATTTCATACCAGGTACCTGTATAGCGCTCAACATTAAAGTCCTTAACTGGTTTGATGCCATTAGGCAGCCCTGTGCATGCCGAAACTGCAAGCGTTAAAATCACCGTGAAAAATAACTGTCGTACTTTCATATAAATTCTCCATATTCCATCTTAATGTCATACGTAGTGTTCAAGCACTAAGATTAGCGATAGATTAAATTTTTACCTAGTAAGAACAAAATTTAATTCAAACCCTTACCATGCCAATTTCACCTTATTTATTTTAAACTTACGTGCAAATGAATAGATCGCAGCAAAGCGTGATGAATACAGCACAGAGCAAAAAAATACTAACTCATGGTTTGGGTGTAGCAACGGGGAAAGTTGCGTTTTATATTGAGCATCCACCAAGCATAGAACCTTACAATAATTTGATAAAAGTCAGTGCGTTAGCTAATAGGGAGATCGAACATATTAATTCGCACTGCGGCAACGGTTGGCGGAAAATCTTCAATGTTTTTGCCAAGTTTTTATTTGCAGCAAAGCTGCCAGATCACGATATTACTAACTATTCAACTTGGCAGTCATATCGAGATAGTGCGTTACTTCAAGCTTCAAGTCAGGAAGCTCTGCTCTTTTCAGCGCCTGATTTTTCAGCAAAAACATACGATTGGCATATTATTGCAGGACGAACCTACGCGAAATCATTGCTTAGAGATCAGATTTTTACTAACAATTTAATTTGGCTGGATGATGAGTTCGCCGTTGACTATAACTTGCGTCTTATTATTTCGCCATTTTTGGATTATCGCCAACTTAGTAATATAAAAATCAATAAGTTAGTAGATATAATAAGACGAGGTTAGATATTAGGTGGGAACTAAACAGCATGCCAATTCGTGAATAGATCAAACTTTTACTAAGTAAAATACTGATCTCCCTTCCGCATCATGGTCATTGAGATCAGAGTTTTACTAACTTTTTAGAAGTAAATGACCTGAGGTTTAGATAAAGCGCGGTGACGCCAGTGGCGGAGCAGCAATTGGCTTGGTATAGATCACTATTTTACTAACTTAATGTAAGCTACTTTGAAAGAGTAAGAATGGAAAGCCAAACCCAAACCCGAATATGGTCTGGCTTATTTATCCGAAGCTCAGGTTATTTAGATAAAAACTACTGCTTATCTACCACAAAGCCCGCAAAGCCAAGGGCTTTAAAGAAAGGTTTGGCAATGCCAAAACCTGCGGTGTCTAGCAGCTCTGCAAGGCGCATTTTATCCACGGGGTAAAACTCATGTTCTAAATTCACCCTCATGCGCTGCTCGCCAACATCAGTCAGCCCGAGTTGTTTGCAAACGACTAATTGCGCTTCACGCTCAAAGCTTGTCGCAGGTTTTTCTAAGTCGGCAATAAAAAGATGCCCATCCGACTTTAGCTGCTCACTCATTTGTTTAAACAAGCTTGCTTTATCGCCGTTATCCTTTACAAAGTGCATCACCAGCAAGCACAGTACGGCATCTGCTTGATAGGCCTGTGGTGAAATCGCACCATGATGGATCTGCACGCGCTCCTGTAAGCCTAACTTAGTAAAATGTTGATCTGCAATTGCTAACATATCAGTAGATACATCTTGCGCTATAAATCGCCAACTTGGGTTTAGCTGAGCAAGTTCAACAATTTCTTTGCCTGTCCCCGCACCCACAACCAAAATGGTTGCACTATTCGGGTAAAGCGCTAAAAGTTGTGCTCCAGTAAGCTGGTGAATTAACGCATAACCTGGCACAAGCTTTGTGATCCTAGAGTCGTAGTTTTGGGCTTCTTCGCCCGTGAAAGTCGGCATCCAAATTTCCTTATGTTTGTGGTACTAAATTTAAAGATGAGTAGCCTCCCGGCTGTTTATTCACATGGATACGAGTGGCGATCCGCTCGCTCATCTGAGCAACATGCGAGATCACACCAACCTTGCGGCCCTGTGATTGTAACGCGTCCAGTGCATCAATCGCTACACCTAGTGTCTCGGGGTCTAACGTACCAAACCCTTCATCAATGAATAATGAATGTATTTGCACTTTATTTGACGAAAGCGCAGCAAGTCCAAGTGCTAAAGATAAAGATACCAAGAAGGACTCCCCTCCTGATAAGGTGTTGACGCTACGCTGTTCGTCAGCCATATCTTTATCTATAACCGCAATTTCTAAAGACTGCTCAATATTGGTAAGCAAATAGCGTTTTGAAAGCGTATGCAATTGCTGGTTAGCATACTGCAATAAGATTTTTAACGTTTGCGTTTGCGCCCAATTACGCAACTTTTTGCCTGTTGCGTCGCCTAATAGCTTATCTAGCAAATGCCACTGCTCGTAGTCTTGTTGTAACTGAGCGAGATTTGCCGCTTGTAAAGAGAATTGTTGTTTATTCTGAGCATCAATCTCTAATGCACTTTGCACTTGTAGCAATTGACTTTGAGTTTGTTCAAGTGCTTGCGTCGTCTCGGCATGGCTTAGTTTAACGTGTTCACTATCAACCCCATCAGGGTGCTTACTTTCAAGTTGGCTGAGTTCTTCACGCTGATGACTAAGTTGCAGCTTAGTGTGTTGAAAGGCTTGCTGAACTTGCGCACACTTTTCTAGATTCGCTCGCGCTTCATCCAACGAAACCTCAAGTAACGCTAATACTTTTACTTTGTCTAGCAACCCTTGCTGGTCGAGCAACCATTGTTCAAAGCGCGCATCAAGTTGCTGCAACCGCGATGTTTGCTCAGTGATTTGCTTTTCTAGCTGTGTCAGACTGTGCTGGGTCTTTTCACGCTGTGCTTCGGTTTGGCTCAGCGCCAGCTGAGTTTGTGTGATCTGCTCTCGGCTTTGTTGCTCTTGCTGCTTAAGCTCTGCAATCCAATTATCCAAGCTGGTGTGCTGCTGTGGTAAGTATTCAGCACGTTCGCGATTGAGACGTTCAATATTCTGCTGATGTTGTAAAAGTGTATGTTCTAATTCTTCAAGACGGTGCGTCTCATCTTGTTTTTGTTGACTGGCAAGATGTAATTGATGCTCAAGCTGAACTTTATTCGTTGTTAACGTATCTGTACGCTCTGTGGTTTCTAGCCAAGTTTGCACTCCTGTCTTAAGTTGGCTAATGGCAGCTTGAGGGGATGAATCAAATTCTTGCCACCACGACTTATCGGAAATTAACGCTTCAAGCCGATGGCGTAAAGCATCCACTGTTTGTGATAGCTGATCATATTCGGTTTGCAAAAAGGCAATATGATTACCTAAATCATGGTGCTGCTGCTGAAGTGCCTGTTGCTTATGTTTAGCCTGCTCGAGATGTTGTTGCGCCTGCTGAACCGACTGCCACTGGCGGTCGATATTATTGCGTAACTTTGATAGCTCATTTAGCTGCAACTGAATACTCAAAAGTTGCGATTCAGCTTGCTCGGCATTGCCAACTTTATACTCATCATTCAATGCATCTAGTCGAGCGCGACTCTCGTTTATTTGCTTATTGTGGTGAGCGATTTCCTGAGTGACTGACTGCCATAGCGCATTCTCACGCTCTTTTTCACCGACTTGTTGATTATAACGCTGCAACACCTGCTCACGAGCTTGCTCAGCAGCTTGATACTGAGACCGAAAATCCGATAGTAACTGTTCCCAGTGGGCATCTATGTGCTCCACACCATAAGGGTGTTCTTTTGAGCCACATACCATGCATTCTTGCCCAGCTCGCAGTTGAGCGCGTAAATCGCTGATCCGCTCACTTGCGCGTAACTGCACTTGCTCCAAATTATCACGAGTTAGGGCTAGTCGCTGCTTAGACAACTCGTCTTGCTGCTTGGTATCTCGGATCAATATCTCAAGCCTTTCCAAGCCAATATGATGTTGAGTTTGTTGCGACCGTAACTGATGCAGCAAGGCCTCCCCTTCTTCGATATTACGATAGGCTTGCACGCATAGAGACCAGTTCTGTAATGCCAAATTTAGGTCTTGTTGAGTCAAAGGTAGGAGTGCTTCTTTTAACGCTGAGAGCGCGCTGGCTTCAGTGTCGTAAATCTTTTGTAGTTGCTGTACCTCAGCCTCATGTTTGCTCAATTGTGTACCTAGCGCTTGCTGTTCGTTCGGTAATTTTTGTAACTGGACTTCATGATCATTGCGTTGTTGTTGGTACTTTTGCAAATCATCAAATTGAGGCTGAACCACGCTCCATTGTCCGGCAATATTGCTAACTGAGTGCAAGTTCGCTTGCTTATACTCTAGCTGCTTTAATTCAGTAGCGATTTCACCTTGCTGCATTTGATATTTCTGTATCGCAGTCTCATGTTGCGCAATGAGATTGGCATGCTTATCGAGATAGGGCTTAGTTTCTAGTGCTTGCGCTTTGTGTAGGCTTAGCTTTTCATCCAATATACGAATGGTGTTAAAGCTTGGCTCTAACTTTACAAAATTGGCTTGCTGCGTAGTAAGCTGCTGTTCCAGTTGCTGTTGTTTTGCTTTGAGCGTTGTAATAGCGGATTCAAAATCTTGTTGCTGCAGTGCCAGTCGTTCTTGAGATAGCTGCGCAATGTGTTTATCTGTCAACTCATGCTGCTCACGATTATCACGCATCTCATTGGCTTTTAAGACTTGCTGCGCATATTCCTGCTGTGGCTTTGCCTCTTCTATTTGCTGCTCAAGCATTTGCAGCTTGTGTTCCACCTCAGCTATTTTTTGCTTTCTTAGCTCGACATCCGCGAGCCATTGCAGCTGAGCTTGCAGTTTTGTGCTTGTCTCTTGTTGTCGATTTCTTGTATCAAGCAATCCCAACTTCTGTGCTTCAAGTTCGGCTTGCTGCTCTGGTGACAAGAGCACAATTTGACCTAGCCTATCTTGCTGAGTTTGCAGCTCGATTTTCTTTTGCTTGTGCGCTTCAAAAACCGCTTTACCGATATTACTGAACTTTTCGGTACCTGTAAGACATTCTAGTAACTGTGCCCGTTCATCTCCCCCCGCCTTCAAAAACGCGGAGAATTCATGTTGAGCGAGCAGCACAGCTCGAGTAAACTGTTCAAAGTTAAGCCCGACTAGCTGTTCGATTTTTTGCTCTGTTTCTTTTTTCTTCTCACAGACTAGGGTCATATCAGGTAGGCTAAACAACTCAATAGTGGCGGTTTTTAAATTACCTTTAGGGCTTTTTCTAGCGCGCTCTACCGACCAAATAGCTTGATAACGTTTGCTGTCTTGAGCAATAAAAACCACGCTGGCAGATGCCGCAACACAGCCCCGACGCAATAGGTTTCGCGGGTCGTTTAACTTAATGTTATCGCCATTAAATGCAACTTTCTCTTTGTCGTCCGATTTTAACCGTGCGGTTTTGCCATAAAATGCAAGGCAAACCGCATCCAGTAAAGTGCTTTTTCCCGCCCCTGTGTCACCAGTAATGGCATAAAGACCTGTGTCTTTGAGTGGTGCCGCAGTAAAGTCGACTTCTGCGCTTTCTATAGAGGCAAGGTTGGTGATTAATATTTTTTCAAGTTTCATCGCCCTACTCCTCCATGCTCGCGATCACTTCTGCTAACTTTTCATGCAATGTCGCGGGTGCCTTTTCCTGTTCCGGTTCAATTTCGCGGTAGGCAATATCCAACAAGGTATTGGGCGATAACGATTCAACTTTGCCCAAATCTTCAAACAACCACTCACTGGCAGCTGTGCCTTTAGACACCCGCTCAATACCACAAAATTTAATATCCTTTCCTTTTAGCACTTCATCAATCTCGGCTCGAAAGCGGCTATTGGTTTCCGCTGCAGATAATTTTAAGCGAATATAGGGAGCGCTATCGAACTTGCTAAAATCCTGCGCCGCGATAGCTTCGCATAATTCAGTCAAGCGCTTTGCACCATCTTCAGGAATATATAACACATCTTTAAAACGGGGAACGTAAAGGGGGTTTACATCTACCAGACCTTGTTCATTAAATTCAGCGAGCAATACCTGATGCTTATAATTGCGTTCAGAAAACGACATTGGCAGAGGCGTACCGCAGTATCTGATAGCACTTTGCTTCGCGACGGTTTGCGCTTTATGTAAATGACCCAGCGCAACATAGTCAAACTGCTCGCCAAACACGCCCGCAGATACAGCATCAAAACCGCCAATGTTGAGATTACGCTCAGAATCTTCTGAAATCGTTCCCCCCTTGGCGTGCAGATGCCCCATTAGCACAATAGGACCTTTCACTTTTTCTATCGTGCCTAGCGCATGCTGATAAGCTAATTGTACCCCGGTTTGATAGTCAAACTCGTCATCTAGTGGTTTTGGTAAATCAGCACTGCGCAAAAATGGCATTGCCACAACATGCATATGCTGTGCTGCGATGGGCAAATCGATAACAACCCGTTCAGGCGCTTGCTTGTTAAAGCGACCAATAACATGGGTGTTGAATAAGGTTAAGAGTGGTTTTGCGGTTTCAATGCGATTAGCGGAATCGTGGTTGCCAGCAATCAGAACAATGTGCAGCTGCGGGCACAGTTGAGATGCTTTTTGGATAAAGGTATACAGCTGCTTTTCAGCGCTCGCAGGCGGCGTTGCAGTATGAAAAATATCACCGCTGATCAACAATACATCGATTTGCTGTTCAACAAGCACATCGCATAGCCAGTCTAAAAATAGCTGATGCTCTTCACTGCGATCATGTTCGTAAAACGATTGCCCTAAGTGCCAGTCTGACGTATGTAAAACCTTCATTTAGCGTTCCTTTTCCAATAGAAACGCTAATATAGCATCGTCGAGCAATATTCGTCTTGTGAATATTGACGCTTTCACTGCTTAGTGAGTTAGCTGCCACCAAGCAAAAATGATCACAGGTAATGCCAGTAAAAAGAATTTAGCAGGTAACTTGAAAACACGACTATGTTTATCTTGCACACGTTTAATCGCCGATTTCTCGTTACAGGCAGCTACTTTATCAACATAAAAATAGCCATCATCTAAATAATCTTTACAGTTTTGTTCGTCTGCAGGAATTGCAACAAACTTCTCTTGTTTTTTTAGTATGTAGAAATCCATACTGCCCACCACATTTGATTTGCTAAACGGGTATTTAGTACAGAGCAAAACTAACGCCAGTTTTACCCAGAGATTGTAAAGTGCGCGATTTTAAAGATAAACTTGGGTCAATATCAACAACTAATTTTGTTTTCTTTATTTATTTATAAAATGTAGACAATAATCCTGCAGAATACCTTTTTGGCATACAAATTAATTTTTGGACCTTCTGATTTTCTTTAACAAAAACAGAGGATTAAAAAACACTCAAAATAGGATCGATTTCAGTCGTATCTCAATATTGTTACTTTATCTCAAAACTTTGATTTATGCGTTTTTATTTGTCAGCTTATTGACTCGTAGCAGGTTTTATTTGTCCTCTTTTGTCACTATACAAATCACCTCTACTCACTCCAAGCAAAAAACTGAAATAAAAATGTTTATCGGTCAATACCTTGGCAAGATAAAAACGGGAAATAATAATGAAAAAATCAACGCCAGTCGTGCCTTTATTGGTTGCTCTAGTGCTGTCGGGTGTCGCACACGCCAGCGCTATTTCACAAAGCAAAGGGCACTTTGAAGATAAGTTTCGCCAATTAGATGAGACTTTACCAACCCCAAATACCTACCGTAGCGCAGCCGGTGAGCCTGGAGAGCGTTATTGGCAACAAAAGGTGGATTATGATATTGATGTAAACTTGGATGAGAAAGCCAAAAGATTAACCGCTACACAAACCATACATTATAAAAATAACTCTCCTCACACACTCAAATATTTGTGGCTACAGTTAGACCAAAATATCTTCAAAAATGATTCTATCGCCGAGCGCACTGCGACTTTTGGGAACGAATTACAGAGTAATCCGGTTACAAAACATGCAAAAATTTCACTAAATCAACTCAGACGTCAGCAGTTTATGGATGACACAGAACTTGGTTTTGTCATCAATAATGTTAAGGATGGTCGCGGTAAACCGCTTAAGATCACGATTGTTGATACTATGATGCGTGTTGACCTAAACGAACCGCTCAAATCAGGTAAAGATCTACAATTTAGTATGGACTTCGCCTTTAATATTGTTGAAGAAGATGCGGTTGGCGCACGTTCGGGTTATGAGCACTTTGAAAAAGACGGTAATGACATCTTTTTGCTCGCGCAATGGTTCCCTCGTCTCACGGCATATACAGATTATGAAGCTTGGACCAATAAGGCCTTTCTTGGCAGAGGTGAATTCACGCTCGAGTTTGGTGACTATGACGTTGAAATTACGGTACCGGCTGACCATATCGTTTCTGCAACTGGTGAGTTAGATAACCCAAAGCAAGTTCTGAGCAAAACCCAGCGTGACAGGCTAGCGCAAGCAAAAACAGCAAAACGCCCAGTATTCATCGTTACTGAAGAAGAAGCGCTAGAAAACGAAAAAGCCGGTACAGATGACACCAAAACATGGCGCTTTAAGGCCAAAAATGTGCGTGATTTTGCCTGGGCATCATCCCGTAAATTTATGTGGGATGCTAAAGGTTATCAGCAAGGTGGTGACGAGCAGCCTCTGGTGATGGCCATGTCATTTTTCCCTAAAGAAGGTGGTGACTTGTGGAAAAAGTACTCCACCGAAGCCGTTATTCATACCATGGAAGTTTATTCACGTTTTTCCTTTGATTATCCCTACCCAACTGCGCAGTCGGTAAATGGTCCTGTCGGTGGGATGGAATATCCAATGATCACTTTCAATGGTCCTCGTACGAAATTACAAGACGATGGCTCTCGCACCTATTCACTAGCCGAAAAACGTTTTTTAATCGGCGTTGTCATTCACGAAGTTGGACACATCTACTTCCCTATGATAGTCAACTCAGACGAAAGGCAGTGGACATGGATGGACGAGGGCCTCAATAGCTTCTTAGATGGTGTTGCCGGCCGTGAATGGGATCCCACCATACCTTGGGGCGTTGAGCCAAGGGATATTGCTGCTTACATGAAATCTGAAGATCAGTCTCCAATCATGACGCAGTCAGACAGTGTATTGCATCTTGGTCCAAATGCATACACTAAGCCTGCCGCGGCTCTTAACATTCTGCGCGAGGTGATTTTAGGCCGTGAGCTATTCGATTTTGCATTTAAAGAGTATGCCCTACGCTGGAAATATAAACGTCCAACGCCTGCCGACTTCTTTAGGACAATGGAAGAGGCTTCTGGGGTCGATTTAGATTGGTTCTTGCGGGGTTGGTTTTACAGCACAGATCATGTCGATATTTCACTAGATAAAATCTATCAATTACGCCTAGACACCAAAAACCCAGACATCGACTTTGGTCGCCTACGTGAGTTTGAAAAGAACAAGCCAATGTCGTTGTTTGTCAAGCGTAATCAGGAGGAAGGGCGTTCACTTTGGGTTGATAAAAATCAGGACATAACGGACTTTTACGATAACAATGACCAGTTTACGGTTACTAATGAAGAGCGAAATGAGTATCGTGAGTTTTTATCTGAACTTAAACCTTGGGAAAAACGTGCCCTTGAGCGTGCTGTAAAAGAAGACAAAAACTATTACGTGCTTCAGTTTAGTAATGTCGGTGGGCTTGTAATGCCAATCTTGCTTGAGCTTACTTATCAAGATGGGAGCAAAGAAGAGCGGATTATCCCTGCCGAGATTTGGCGTCGCAATGCCCGCTATGTCAGCAAGCTAATTGTTACCGATAAAGATAGGCCGCTCGCGTCCGTGACCGTTGATCCACGATGGGAAACAGCTGACGTTGATATCGAGAATAACCATTACCCAAGACGCATTATAGAGTCACGCTTGGAGCTTTATAAAAAGAAAGCGCGTGAAGGCAAAGTATATCGCGATATCATGCAAGACGTGAAAGCCGAACTAAAACCATTTGAAGAGAAAAAGGATAACTAATGAAAACCTGGCTCTTTGCCTGTCTACTTGTGCTGATTTCGCCATTTGGTCAGGCGCACCAATTAAAGGCAGCGATCACTACTGTGTTATTTAATGAACGCAGCGGCAGTATCGAAATTATGCATAGGTTCTATCTCCATGATACTGAGCACGCCGTAGAAAGCCTATTGAGTCACAATGCCGACATCTTTAACAATCCTGCTGATAGAGCAAGCTTTGCAAATTATGTCAGTAAGCGCGTTGAATTAAAAACAGGCGCAGGTAGAGTGCTACCGTTAAACTTGGTAGGTGCGGAAATCGATGGCCAATTCTTTTGGGTGTATCAAGAAACCCCGTTGTTTTCACCAATAACTGAGCTTAAAATGCGCCATAATGCGCTGAGAGATGTATGGTCAGAGCAGGTCAACTTGGTCAATTTTGAAGGCAAAGGAAAAGTGAGGTCACTGCACTTTGATGGTAATGACGATTGGCTAAGTGTCATGTTTTAGGTTATCTTACTCGCTAAAATAAAAGGCACTTCGGTGCCTTTTTTACTTTATCAACTGACGCTCTGCGCTAAAGTTAAAGCATATATTGTTAATGAGTGGTGAGGGAAAGGAATGATGGCCTCAACAAAGCTGATTTTGACTTTTATATTACTAACGTCATACAGCATCTGTGCAAGCGATCTGGTGCGCTATAACATCTCTAAAGAATTTGCTGATCCGAAACAAGACTACTACATCGCGTTGTTAAGACTGGCTTTAAATAAGAGCCGCGATAAATATGGCGCTTACCAACTAAGTGAAAACTCGTTCGATCATACTCCACAAGGACGCACCTTGGAGATTGTCGAACAAGGGAAGCTCTTAGATGTTCACTGGAGTATGACGTCAATCAAGAGGGAAAAGAGTTTAGCCACGATATATGTGCCGCTATTAAAAGGGATGATGGGCGCGCGTTTATTTCTTATCCACAAAGATACTGAAGAAAGGCTCTCTCAACTAAATTCGCCCGCCCAATTAATGAGTTTCACGCTAGGCAGTGGTATTGACTGGCCCGATACCTCAATCTATGAAAAAAACGGCTTTATTGTCGTTACCAGTAAAGCCTCCTTATTACCAGACATGCTACAAGAGAAACGCTTTGATCTCTTCCCTCGCGCACTTCATGAACCGTGGACTGAATTACTAAGCATGAATAGTACCGTAGTAGAGTCCAGATTTGCGTTTTGCTATCCCACTGCCATGTACTTTTTCGTCAATAAAGGTAACCGTCGGCTCAAGGAGCGCCTCTCTTATGGACTGAATAAAGCCATAGAGGATGGCTCATTTGATAAGCTGTTTTTCGGTCACCCAATTACCCGTGAAGCCATTACAAAAGCAAAATTTGACGATAGAAAAGCATTAAAACTTCAAAACCCAAACTTGAGTGGTCATACAAGGGATATTCTGTTTCACTCCAAATATACTTGGCAACCTATCCACCAGTGTATATCACCCAACTAGGGCTTATCCTGAGTGACAAACTGTTGAAACGAGAGCTATCAGTTTTGTTAGCTTGACCTGATCCTTGGATAAGGAATGAGCTAGCTCGTTGTGTTTAATACTCGCTTTAACTTCTACTCTTGTCCAGCCTGAGAGTTTTAGAGGTAATACTGCGCCCTGCTCTCGCTAAGGAAGCTACTTCCTGTCAGCAAGGCAAATTTACGCATCAATAGTTGTCTAAAGGAAGGAAGTTCAACGCGGCTAGCGCTAAAATTGGTAGCTAGTAAGGCGGTAATTATAGAGTTTCAGGTTACTTGGGGCTTGGATGGGATTCAAAAGCTAACAATTCAGTCGCTCTTCAAAAGCTCCTCCTTATCCAGCTATTGGTTCGTTTTTGGGTAATGGCTACCTACGTTTTGCTAGCCAAAATTTTCAGTTAGAATAAATCCATTGCCAGCAAATAAAAAATAAAGAAGGGCATTATCTTGATCAATATTCCACCTAATATCCCGCGCTCAAACAGCCCTTTCGGTCGAAAGCTTGGAAACTTAATGCTCAAGGCGATGGGATGGAAGATAGTTGGCACCTTTCCAAGTGAAAACAAATTCGTAGCAGCCGTCGCGCCACATACATCAAACTGGGATTTTTTTATTGGCATCGCCGTCAAGCTTTCACTTGATGTTGAAATTTGTTTTCTAGGTAAGCACACCATTTTTATCCCACCATTTGGCTGGTTATTACGCAAGTGGGGCGGTATTCCAGTTAGGCGAGATACACCTCATGGTATGGTCACGCAGGTTCGCGATATCTTCAATGCCAACGAAAAATTGATTTTGGGCTTGGCCCCTGAGGGAACTCGTAAACACACCCCAGAATGGAAAAAAGGTTTTATCCATATCGCACAATCTGCCGAAGTCCCCATTGTACCTATGGCAATAGACTATCGGAGTAAAACTTTTGTAGTTATGCCTGCAATTGACAATGCTGCAGAGCTCAGCCCTGATCAATTACTTAACCAAGTTAAACAACAATTTTCAAAACGAATGGCAAAATACCCAGAACATGCATCAGGACTATGAATAAAATCGTTAGCTAAGGTAATAAATTTTAAATATGTAAATCAAGAAGATGGAAGGTGGTGGATAAACAATGTTATTTATAGAAAAAATAAAGTTAATCTAATCAATTGGTTTTGAATAATTTAGTCTAGTTACATTGGTGTGACAACTATACTACGTATCACACTTAACTACACTATATTGTAAAGATTTGTTAATGTAATTTATATATGTATATCATGAAGATATTTAATTTTAGCAAATCAAAATGAAAACTTTTAGTAAATTAAAAGTTGATCAGAAACCCTCATCATGAATAGTATTTCACCACTTATTAACGTATTCGTGGTGAATTATGCGATGGTTCATTGTTGCATTACTTGTTGGTTTTATTGGAGTAGCTTTTTGGAAAATGATGCCAGAAGCTCAGTCCCCATATGCAAACATAATTCAAGTTTCAAACAACTCGGAAGATGAGCTTAAGACAAGCCCTACGCTTGATATCCTCGAGCTTGATCCTAAGCAAGCTGTCATCGCAGCGGCACCGCCAATACAAAAAAGCAACGACTTTTACGCTGTGAATAAAGTATCGACGCAAGCAAAAGCAGTGCTTTCAGCCGCAAAGGTTTTACCACAGGACCTAAACAATGAAGCTTATATTGAATTTGATTTACCGACACTCAGAAAATTAGAAGGTGGCGATAACTTTGAATTGCTTATTCCGCAAACACAAGAGTCATTTGTAGCAGAGGTGACTGGTATATCTCTGGCGGGAAACGGCGACAAAAGCGTATTCGGTAAAGTAACTGGTGCTGATGGTCGCTTCCACACCACCGTTTTAACTGTGGGCAAAGACGCCGTATATGGTCAGCTCACGGCACCAAGTGGCAACTATGTATTTGAATCAAAAGACCAATATGGTTGGATTGCGGCAAAGCGAGACCTTTACCGCTCCCATAAAGAAGAAGAACTGCATCCACATGATAGCCATGATGAAACAGAACATCACTCAGTTTCTGTGAAGGAAGATATTTTTCAACCCAAAAGTAACGTTAATTAAAAGAAAGGAAAAACAATGAATACAACAGTAAAGGCAGCGTCGCTGGCAACAGCGCTCGCACTATCTGCAAGTGCATCAGCAGTCACCATTGATATCGGTATTCTTTATACTGATCAATCAGCAGCAGCTACATCAAACATTAATACTAAAATCAATCAGCTGATTGCATTTACAAATCAAGTTTACAGCCAAAATGGTATCGACTTGCAGCTACGTCTTGCTGGTACCGAAAATCTAGGTAATCATAATATTACTCCAACCAGTGCATGGCTAAACAGCATTACTAACAGTAATTATGTAGCTAACCTACGCAACACTTGGCGTGCAGATATGGTTGCTGTACTTGGTACAGGTGAGCGCAATGGTAACTACATTACATGTGGTCTAGCTTGGGTAGGTCAAGGTAGCAATGGTAATTTATATTCAAGTATGAACAACCGCATGTTCAGCATTACAGGTATCGATTGTGGTGCAACAACATTTGTTCATGAACTTGGTCACAACCAAGGCCTTACACACTCTCGTAAGCAAGGTGATACCAGCGGTGGTGTTTACGTTGATGGTATGGGCCACGGTGTTCAAGACAATTTCGCAAGTATCATGGCTTATCCACATGTATTTGGTAGCGCAACACAGTATGACTATTTTTCTAACCCAAACTGGTCTCTCGGCGGCGTTCCTTATGGTGTAGTTGGCCAATCATATGCTTGGAAAACGGTGGATGCGACTAAAACAAGCATCGCAAACTTCAAGTAGTTGCTATACGTTCAAGTTTCAAACTAAAACACACCAAAACCCGCGATCTTAGCGGGTTTTTTTGTGCGATATATACTTATTTTGCTAGCCATTTATTGATTTCTTCGTACATAAAGTCACGAATAAGAGGTTGTGCTTCTTTATTTGGGTGTAGGTTATCGCTTTGCATTAATTCCGGTTTGTCCGCCACTTCTAGCATAAAGTAAGGCATAAGATAGCTATTGGTTTGCTCAGTTACTTGTTGGTAGCTTTCGGTAAACATACTGGTATAACGAGGACCTAAGTTCGGAGGAATTTGTATTTCCATTACGGCAACGTTAGCACCTACTTGTTGGCTAGATTGCACTAGTTGTGTGAGATTCGCCTTCAACCTTTTTACAGGGAAGCCGCGCAAGCCATCATTACCGCCCAATTCGATTAGTACATGAGTAGGCGAAATAGCTTTCAATTGCTGATTTATTTTTGCTACAGCATTACCAGTTGTTTGACCGCTAACGCTAACATTGATAATTTCGATCGGATTTTGTTCTGTTTCGTATTTATTTTGTAACAATTTAACCCAACCATCATCTTGTTTCAGGCCATAAGCGGCGCTTAAGCTATCACCAACTATCATGAGTTTTTGCTTGGCATTTGCGCTTAACGGCGTCATTACAATAACAAGTATGAACAACAACTTTAGGAAATAGTACTTCATGTCAGTGCTTTCTCAGTTAAATATGATCCAAGTAAAAGGCCTTACTAAACAGGTCTCTACCGTTGAAGGTAATCTCACTATCCTTAGTGATATCGATTTCACTGTCAAGTCAGGAGAGTCCGTGGCTATCGTTGGCGCTTCTGGCTCTGGTAAGTCAACCTTACTTAGTTTACTTGCCGGCTTAGATATCGCATCCAAAGGAGAAGTTCACTTAGATGGCGAATCATTGCAAAAAATGGATGAAGAAGCTCGAGCTCAGCTGCGAGCAGAAAAAGTCGGCTTCGTATTTCAGTCATTTATGCTAGTGCAGAGCTTAACGGCACTTGAAAATGTGATGCTTCCTGCTGAATTAGCTGGGGACAAAGGTGCAAAAAATCAAGCTACAGAGTTATTAGAAAAGGTTGGCTTGTCTCATCGTCTAACGCACTATCCTTCACAACTTTCGGGTGGTGAACAGCAACGAGTGGCCATAGCCAGAGCCTTTGTTGGTAAACCCAAAATCTTATTCGCCGACGAACCATCGGCCAATTTAGACAGTAAAAACGGCCATCTTATCGAACGTTTACTGTTTGACCTAAACAAAGAGAATGGCACCACTTTAGTGCTCGTTACTCATGATGAGCAACTCGCCCAACAGTGTGACCGCATTATTCATATTGAAGCTGGGAAACTAGAAGTAATAAAACAAGGAGCAGCAGTCAATGTGGTTTAAGTTAGCACTTACTTTATTCTCTAGGGAGTTTAGACGAGGCGAGCTAACCATCATTTTAGCTGCAATTGCGCTTGCAGTATTGACTGTGTTTAGCTTGTCTTCCATTACTGAGCGGATCCGGTTGAACATAGAACAAAAGTCCGCTGATTTTATCGCTGCTGATAGGCGGCTTTCAAGCAACCATGATTTTGACGACAGAGTATTAACCACAGCACGAGAATTTGGCTTAAATACCGCCAAGCAAGTTTACTTTGACTCTATGTTATTTGCCAACGATGAGTTAATACTTGGCTCATTAAAAGCCGTAACAGAGACATACCCGCTTAGAGGCAAGCTTACTTTAAGAGACAGCTTAGAGGGCGAGAATTACCAAATACAAGCTGCCCCAAAGAAGGGCAATGTATGGCTTAGCGAAGGCCTCTTTTACTCACTAGGCCTAAAAATTGGTGATGAAGTAGAAATAGGGGCAGGGCAATTTACCGTGAGTAAGGTGCTCATTAACGAGCCTGATGCGCCTTTCTTTTCGCTGGCGGGTAACAAACGCGTTCTCATCAATTATGATGATATTCCGGTGACTAAAGCCATTCAACCCGGTAGTCGGGTATTTTATCGCCTACTATTTTCGGGCTCAGAGCAACAATTGGGAGAGTATTACACTTGGCTCAAGCCGCAACTCAAAAGCAATCAATCTTGGCAGGGAATAAAAGACAGACAATCACCTTTAGGTGAAAACTTAGCTCGCTCAGAGAGCTTTTTGCTCCTTGCTGGGCTCTTTGGGATCATGCTTGCTGCTGTGGCGATGGCGGTATCTGCAAAGCGCTATTGTGAACGTCAATATGACCCCGTCGCCATGATGAAAACGCTCGGCGGTAGCCGAAAAACTATTCGCCGAATTTATCTTTTACATCTCTCTTTAGTGACCTTTTTCTCTGTTGTGGTTGGTCTCGTCATTGGTTATGGACTGCAAAATGTTGGTGCCTCTTACCTAATTAACTTTATGGATACAGCTTTGCCAGAAGCAGGGTTTAGGCCTTGGCTGCTGAGCATTGCCGTGGGTGTGGTGTGCGCCATGATGTTTTCACTGAAACCACTATTAGATTTGTTTGATATCCCGCCGCTACGCGTCCTAAGACGCAACCTTGGAGATACTATCGCGATTAGTCGAATTCATATGGCACTCTCAGTTTTAACTATCTTTGGATTGATGTGGTTATTTAGTCGTGACATTAAGATCACCGCGATTTTATTCGGCGCAACCTTGCTACTGATGGTCGTGTTGTACGTGATCTCACGACTCTTATTTTCAGCGGGTAGGAAACTGGGGTTGAGCCCAGGCTCAAGTTGGTCTCTTGCCATTGCTACGCTACAAAAGCGTGCTAATGCAAATGCGGTACAGCTCATTAGCTTTGCCCTCGCTATCAAATTAATGTTGTTTTTAGTGGTGCTAAAAAATGACATGATCTCAGATTGGCAGATGCAAGTGCCAGAAGACGCGCCCAATGCGTTTTTTATCAACATCACGGAACAAGAAATTCAGCCAATGCAAAGCAAACTCGATGAAAGTGGCATCAAACATGAACATTTTTATCCCGTATTTTTGGGTCGTGTCAACGCGTTAAATGGTGAAGAGTTTGCACGCCGAGTCTCACTGCAAGAAGGTGAAGAAAAAGACGAAGATGCTCGTGATGGGGTAGGGCGTGAGCTCAATCTTACTTGGTTAGATGAATTGCCAGCGGGCAATGAAGTAGTCGATGGCAAGTGGTTTGATGACTCTGATGCGCTTCAAGTTTCCGTTGCTCAGGGGCTTGCAGAGCGAGTAGGAATAAAAGTGGGTGATACGCTTAGCTTCCTAATCAATAGTCAAACACTTGAAGCTAAAGTGACGAGTTTACGTAGTGTCAACTGGGGGTCGCTGAAGCCTAATTTTGTGATGATATTTAATGATAAAATCGCCGGCCAATTCCCAGTGACTTACTTTACTGCCGCGAAGCTTGAAACAACCGACACTAAGGTGATTAGTCAATTCTTGAAAGCGTATCCAACAATTAGCATGATAGATATTCAGAGCCAGCTTAAACAGGCACAGTCGATGATTTCTCAAGTCTCATTGGCGATTAGCTTTGTACTGAGTATTGTACTTATCAGTGGCTCTTTGGTACTAATTTCTCAGGTTCAGGCAAGCCTCGCCGAACGTATGCAGGAAATCGTTATTTTACGTACGCTTGGTGCTAAAGGTCGTTTAATAAAGCTCGCCACGCTTTATGAGTTTTTATTACTTGGCGGATTGGCAGGGCTGGTAGCTGCTGTGGTCAGTGATATTGCACTTTTTGTGATCCAAGTTCAAACGTTTGATGTGGATGGTCGCTTTCACCCTTATATTTGGCTGTTAGGGCCAGCCACAGGCGCAGCGTTCGTTGCCGTGATTGGTTACTTTATGGTGGCGAACACCATGAAACAAAACACGCAAGGGCTACTACGCAAACTCGCATAAAGCACTTGTCAGGCTTAAAAAGTGGCTCACTGTTTTCATCGATGAGCCACTTATCTCGCAAAAGCAAAACTCCATCGCCTTGATCTTTACAAACTTCAATTACGTACCTACCTTTAAGTAGGGCTACGCAGTACATATGCGAAACCAAAGGATATTAAAAATGGATAGGATACCGGTTAAAGGCATCATTTTTGACCTAGATGGCACCCTAGTGACATCTGAACTCGATTTTTCACTTATTCGGGCGCAAATAGGCTGTCCAGTGGGACAAGACTTACTCAGTTTTATCAGTGCATTACCTTCACCTTACATGCGTGAAGAAGCTATGAACATCGTCCACCAACATGAGTTGTGTGATGCACAGCACTGTGATGTTATTCCTGGAGTTAAGGAGTGTATTGCACAACTTTCGAGAATGGGAATTCCGCTAGCCGTTGTGACCCGAAACTTTGCAAAAGCGGCGCGATTGAAGCTTAAAACAGCGGGATTGCCAATTCCATTGATTTTAACGAGAGACGACGCGCCAGCCAAACCAGACCCAGCCGCACTGCTGCAAGTTGCTCAGACCTGGCAAGTGCCACCTTATCAATGTGTTTATGTTGGCGATTACCTCTACGATATAGAGGCGGCACATAACGCCAATATGCCGTCATGCTTGTTTGCCCCCAATGACAAACCTCACTACGCAGAGCAAGCAGATGTTGTCATTAGTCACTTTGCAGAGTTAGTTGATGCGCTGCACACGCTAGACATGAGAAGGCACCGCTACTTAGCCTAACGCGATAATATTAAAGCTATCAGTTATGTGTTATTTGATAGTTTGCTTTTTTGCCTTCAGTTGACTCAAATGATCCTTTGTCACCCACAGCAATATCGTCAACATCGCTCTGTATCACGGTAAAGTTGCTCTGTGCTTTCCCGTGCTTAAAGCGGCCGTTGTGCATCAATACAACCTTACCTTGTTGCCCAGAAAAGCCCCCGATTACTGCTTCAAAGCCATTAAACTCAACATCTCCTGCTTCGGTATAGTGAAGTTGATAATAAACTTCGCTACTGCCTTCAATTTCGCCTTCATAACTGAGGCTCACCACGGCTTTTGAGAGTTTAGCTCCATCATCAAATTGTTTTTCTGTGGTTTCTTGCCAATTGATAATTTCGTACACACCTGTTAGTTGCATCGTTTATCCCTTAATTTTATAGTGGAAAAGTTTGACCTTGCTCTGCAGTTTTATGCAGCTTGTTTTAAATCTAGCACGCGATTTCAAATTGGTATTGTAAAAACGCGACAACAAGCGAAGAGCTTTATCCATAACAAGGCAGCGATGAAATCTAACCATAGCCAAATTAACGGCGTACTTCACCAACAACAAAGCGCGCCAAATTACCAGCTCAGACGGTATTTCCCATCTACAGAGTTAGTAGGTCTTATCGAGCAGTTTTGGTTTGTCGACTGGTGTTTGCCGGATAATAAAACCCATACACAAAGAAACCTACCAGATCCTAACTTTCATTTGCTGCTAGTCAGTAATGAAATAAAAATTATTGGTCCTGTAAGCAAAGTATACGATTACACAATGCGCGGAAAAGGACAGATCTTGGGGGTTAAATTTAGGGTCGGTGCCCTAGTGGAGCAATTTGATATCACCCCTTTGACATGTATAGACAAAACCTTTTCTTTGGAGTCTCTCTGCGATGTACCGTCGAGCTCACTTATTGCTCCATTAACGATGGCGAATGATGATGCAGAGCGGGTAAAAGTACTATCACAGTTTTTAATGCCATTGACACCCCCCTTAAGCATAGGTGCAGCTATGGCTGAAGATATTCTCAACACCTTACAAGATCGCAGCGATATTTTTACGGTTGAGCAACTGGCCGAACAATGCGACATGCCAATACGAAAAATACAAAGGCTCTGCCAACATTACATCGGCTTTAGTCCCAAATGGCTAATTCGGAAGTATCGCCTGCACCAAGCGCTTGCAATGCTTGAATCCGATACGAGCACAATGGCAGACATTGTGGCTCAGTTGGACTATACCGATCAGTCCCATCTTATAAGAGATTTTAAAGAAATAATCGGCACCACTCCCAATCGTTATCTCAAGCTTCCCTAACAGGTAGTGTGCCTATGTGTGTTGTAATGCCCCTTTACAACACCACAACGCAATGACAATTAAGCTTCAATCGCTTTACAAATTAGTGCAATTGCACCGCTTGTCATCGAGGCATCCAACGCTTCTCTATCTGGGTTACACTCCATAGCAAGTGCAAAACCATGTAGATAATCAACCAGTAAGTTAATCGCATCTTGTTGTGCCTTTCCTTGTAAATCAAGCGATTGAGTGATCTCCTCAAATCGAGTTTGAAATACTTGAGCTGGACCTACAGAGTCCATTGACAGTAGCACAGTTAGCAATCCTGGATAGTCGTCGAGTAGCTGTAAATAACTTGCACTGAGCTGTTGTAGTTCTGTTTGCCACTTTTCAGCGCAGCTAGGTTCATAGATTTCATCGACTAAAGAGCAAGTCAAAGCCTCGAGCAGAGCCTGTTTGTTTTTAAAGTAGTGATAAATAGCCATTGCATCGACATTTAGGCAGCTCGCCAACGCTCGAATACTAGGCACTTTTCTACTTTCCTTCATCTGCAATTTGGCTGTTTGTATGATCCGCTCCTGACTTAGTGCTTCATCTTCCGCTAGCGGTCGGCCACGCTTTTTATCCTTGACACTCATTGTTTACTCTCGCTAAGATAAAATAAATTCTACAGTGTAGAATTTATTTTATCTTGAAATGGTATAGGGTTCAACCGGAGTATAAAATGGCAAATATCGTCTATATTGGGGCAAGCCTCGACGGCTTTATCACGGATAAAAATAACCGCTTAGACTGGCTACACGAATTACCTAACCCTGAAGGTTTAGACTTGGGGTTCGCCGATTTTATGGCCCGTGTAGATGCCATCATCATGGGGCGAAATACCTTTGAGACAATCCAAGGGTTTGATTGCGAATGGCCATACAACAAACCTGTTTTTGTATTGAGTAATACACTTAAAGAGGTACCAAAAGTCTTTGCGGATAAGGTATCGCTTGTGCAAGGTGAACTGACAGATATCGTCGAACAACTTGCTCAGCAGGGCTTTAAAACCCTTTACATTGATGGCGGAAAAACCATACAAAGCTTTCTACAACAAGATCTCATTGATGAGCTAATAATCACAACTATTCCAACTATTTTAGGTGGTGGAACACCTTTATTCGGAACACTAAATGAGCCGCTTAAATTTAAACATGTGAATGCTGTGAGATATTTAGATTGCGTGGTAAAAAATTACTACGTACGGCAAAGATAACGCCAAGAAGGCGCTTAAAATAAGCGCCTCAGTATTAAGCGCACTGCTTATCACCTGACGTAGCTTCCATATCTGCATGCTTTAACTGATATAAATCACGCCAAAGCAGAGGGATGATAATAACAGTTAACGTGATGTTTGAAATAGGTACCGCAAGCCACACCCCATCAACACCAAACCAAAAAGGTAATACGTATAAAAACGGCAATTGCACCAACATGTTTCCAAGCGAAATAGCCAAGGCTTTACCGCCTTTGCCAACCGCAACAAAGTACATTGAGGTAAGAAATATAAAGCCATCCAAGAATAACGTGGATAGATGTAGCTGCAAACCACGCTCGGCCGCGTTGAGCAAAGCTAAATCCTCACTAAAGAGCCCAAGTACATACGTCGGAAATAGATAAAACACCGTTACCATCACCACACCAAAACCCAAGCTCACTTTGAGCGCTAGCTTAAACATAGTGCGAATGCGCTGGTAAAGGCCAGCTCCAAAATAATAACTGATGGGCGGCTGGACACCACTGGCCACACCTTCTGCAATAAAATAGTAAATAACGCCAAGGTAACCAACCACAGCGAAAGCCGCCACCTCAACTTCACTGGCAAATATCAGCAACTGCTTGTTATGTAACGCAATGATAAAGCCAAAATACAAGAACATTACCAACCCTGCAGCGCCTTGCTTAAATATTTCGAAGATTAGAGAGAGGTTAAGTGCCCCTCTCGGCTTATTTTCTCCACAGGAGTTGAGTAAAAAGTAAAGCGCGCCAAGTGCAACTATCCCTTGTGAAATTAGCGTAGCAAGTGCAGCGCCGAGTAGTTGCCAACGTAATTCTACAATCATAAAATAATCGAGTACTATGTTGCAGAGCGCCCCTACAATCAGCAAAGCCGTTGCAATTTCCGGTTTACCATTGTTTCTTAGTAGCAATGGTAATGCACCTGCTGCGATTGTGACCCCGGCCCCCCAGTTCAATATCTGTAAGTAGTCTAAACTGGAGTGTAAAAGTTCACCTGAAGCACCTTGTATCTCTAGTAATGTCGGTCCGAATAATACAAGGATAGTTATTACAAACACAGTCAACATGGCGATAAGCCAAAAGCTTGTGCTTATCAATTGCTGCGTATTTGTATTGTCGTCAGCACCACGATAAATCGATAGCAAACTACCAGATCCCATCCCCACTAGAACACCAAAACCGATAATGATCCCTATAATGGGCCAAGCAAGGTTTACAGCGGCCAACCCCTGAGCACCAAGGTAGTGACCAATAAAAATACCATCGACGATTTGGTACAATCCATTGACCATCATTGCGACAACGGCAGGGATGGTGTAGCGCCAAAAAGTGCGGGTAACGTTAGCGTCCTCAGTTTGTGTTTTGCTCGTTGAATCTAACAACATGATGAAATCCTTAAGCGTGAAAAGTGGTTATTATCCTTGAAATTGAGATTGGTCAAAGTTAGTATCCATCCGAAATTCGGATAGGTTAATCATTATGCATTGGACACTCGATCAACTTGAAGCCTTTGTCACCGCAGTAAGGCTGGGGTCATTTTCAGCTGCGGCAAGGCATTTGGGAAAAGCGCAATCTCGTGTCAGCACCTCAATTGCCAATCTGGAAGCTGATCTAGGTTTTGCACTTTTTGACCGCTCAGCCAGACTACCGGTGTTAAATCAAGCTGGTCTCGATCTGTTTAAAGAAGCCGAAGCGGTGCTTATGCAATGTCAGCGACTGCAATCAAGAGCCAATTCACTTAATTATGGTGAAGAGGTGTCTCTCACCGTTGCTATGGATGAAGCTGTACCCATCATCGCATTTGAGTCTTTGTTTGAACGACTAGCTCAGCAATTTCCGCTATTAAAATTAGCTATTATCAACGGCTCCCAAGACGATATTGCGCAATGGGTGAGTGCAGAAAGGGCTGAGATAGGCATTTTATTTCACCAGAAACCATTACCAGAATCGCTGGATTTCACCTCAATTAGCAGTTTTAAACAAGTCTTGGTCTGCTCCCCTCATCATCCGCTTGCACAACACCCAGCCCCGAGTATTGAGGAGTTAAATCTGCATCGACAGCTTGTAATACGTGATCGTATTGGAAATACTCAGTCACAAGCCATATCTACAAGTCACTGGCATATCGATAGTTACTATTACATCATGGGTTTAGTGATTAGAGGGGTTGGTTGGGCGTTGGTACCTGAGCATGTTGTCAACACGCCGTGGTATATGGGCGAACTCGTTGAGCTGTCAACTGAGCATATTCCTAACCCTCTAATTGTCGAAATGGGTATAGTACAACGTAGAGACCAAAGTAAAGGACCTATCGTCCAGTGGCTCTATAACGAAATAGCAAACTTATTCTGATCTTCATGCTTGCGTTAGACTTAGACTATATTTGCTGTCGTTAAGCTGGCGTTTTTAGTAAACAGATGGTTAAATTAGCGTGTTTTGGATAAATCGCTTTTAGTGCGGTAGCATAGGTTCACGTATACGTAGTAGAGTGGCATATAGCCAGCACATCATATTTAGGAGAGCGTGGTCTTAGCATTTAAGACCGCAGTTAGGATACATTATGTTTGATAAAAATACGCTTATTGAAGCCTATGAAAATGTTTTAATTACACTTATTAAAAAGCGCATCAACGAACTACAGTTTTATGTAAATCAAAGCGCCTACTCGCATATGTTATTATCTGTTGAGTTTTGGCATTACGATGTAAATTGGAATATCTACAGCCTGCCGGAAAGTCATTTTGAACAGCATAAAAACGTTGCCTCAGATGAATTTATTATTTTATCTGACTTTGAAGAGGACTGCCCAGAAGTCGCTAAGTTAAGAGATATTTTTGAGAGTTGGGAGGAACTAGAGCTCGCTGAAGATGAAGATGAGAACATGGATCTGTTATTCAAGCTTTCTCATGGAGCACTCGCCGAAGCGCTATGCGGAAACGAAGTTAAACCACTATTGTCAGACCTCTTCGCTGAAAATAAGGCGCTAAAAAATAGACCATTTAACGAGCTTATCAAAGTAGAAGATCCAGACGGACGTTTTGATCTCAACTTTGTGGAGGCTGTTGCTTAGCAAACCATTAAATAAACCTATACAAGATACTTATTGGCTTGCTTTAAAGTAGGTAAATTTCACTGTGTAAACCCCTGTTGTAAAGGGGCTTTACACGCTAGTTCATTTCACGTGCCTTTGTGATGGCGATTTGAATCGCAGCTTTGGCCTGTGGGCTGTTTTTCCAACAAGTTGTTCGCAACATAGAAGCGACCCGCTCAGCAATTTCTTCAACTTCATAGGTCGCAAGTTCGCTTAAACTACAAATACCGATTTCTTCAAAACGCTTTATCACCGTAGGGCCGATTCCCTTGAGGGCAAGTAAGGTGTTTTTTTCACTGTCAGAGAAAACCATAGAACAGCTATTCTTTTCTTTATCCAAACATTCAACATTGCGCGATAATATTGAAATTCTATCACTATCTTGACTTGAGAAGTCTGGGTCAACATAAATGTACATTCTTGTGATCAAGTTATCAGAGAGTTCGAACACACTACAAAAACGGCCAGACGAAATTTGATTATCAGGCCAGTGTGTACCATCACGCATTACTCCACCTTCTTGTCCTTCAACAACTACTGTTTTTCCCGACACGATGAAATTAAAATGTGCAATATCGTGCCAAATACTGTTTAGTGAGCTGCCTATTTTATCACCAAATTCAAGTAATGCTTGTTTACCTACGGCGTCACCAAACTTTGGAAAAAAGAACGTTACTTCATCATGAAATAGGTCTAAATAGCTAGAGTCTCCAGCATCAACCTTTTTAAAGTACTCGGTTACTGACTCAATTAAGGTATTTTTATCCATAGTGTTTTCTTCCTAATCCTTGCAATTAATTTGTGATCTCACTCTCTTTATTAGGGCAAACGAAATAAAAACAATATAAGCAATCTCAATTACAAGGTTTGTATACCACAATAAGGAGTGGTAACTTATTGATGAATATAAGCTAAAATCGATTTAAAGGGAGTTCAATGTTCAAGCTAAGACCATTCCGAGCCAATGATGTCGCCAATATAGTCGCGATTTTGAACGATCCTGATGTTGTTCGGTATTTATCAACAAAAATTCCGCAACCTTACACCGAGCAAGATGCAATATGGTGGATAAATGAGGGAAGTAAACACGGCCATATTCGAGCGATATGCGATGGTCAGCAGCTTATCGGCTGTATAGGTGTTAATCCTGGCGAGTTTGAATATCAGCGCTCTGGTGAAATAGGCTATTGGCTCGCAAAAAGTCATTGGCGTAAAGGAATTACTCATAAAGCCATTTTACACATTACGTCAGAGGTATTTAACGAGACCAGTATTGAACGGATCTTTGCCGCCGTATTTGACGACAATCATGCATCAATGAAGCTACTAGAGAAGTCAGGTTTTGAGCAAGAAGCGGTGTTAAAACGCGCTATATTTAAAAATGAGCGTTTCTACAACAATCACATTTTTGCCTTATTAAAGCCTTAAAGGGGCGGTTGCTTAGTTCAACCGTAAGTAGGCTACTCAAGCAACCCAGTAGCTCCGTATTAACCTAGACCAAAGTAAGCGCTATCTCTAGCGACTCAATCTGCTTTTTTAAGCTTGGATTGATTTCTTCATCGGTAATAATTGTGTTAATTTCGTTAGCGGTAACAATCTGATAAGTAGCGACTTTATCTAGTTTATGGCTCGGTCCCATAATCACAGTGTGATCGCTTTGACGAATAGTCGCAGAGAGGATCTCCGCTTCTTCGATATAGCTTGCACTAAAACCGTGGTGAATATGGAACGAGCAAATCCCCATAAAAACAATATCAAAACGGATCCGTTTCACCATTTCGATCGCCGTCATGCCTACCACCCGCATTGCAGGTTTAAACATAGGACCGCCTAACACAATCACATCCACTAATGAATGGTAGGCCAGCTCTTTGGCGATTAGTGGACAACCCGTAACCACCGTCAACGGCATATTTTTAGGTAAGTGCTGAGCCAAATAACGGCATGTCTCGCCAGAATCAATCAC
This sequence comes from Pseudoalteromonas sp. A757, assembly GCF_004103285.1. Taxonomy (NCBI): domain Bacteria; kingdom Pseudomonadati; phylum Pseudomonadota; class Gammaproteobacteria; order Alteromonadales; family Pseudoalteromonadaceae; genus Pseudoalteromonas; species Pseudoalteromonas sp. A757. The sequence goes on along the minus strand of NZ_QNQN01000068.1, from coordinate 38,001 downwards.
TATCGTTTGTCCAGGCACGAGCATCGCTAAGGCAGGTTCAATATAACGAATTTTACTGGTATCGGGCTTATCTAAACGCTCAATATAGTCAGGAGTATTATCCTGCAGCGCTAAAGCGCCACCATGAACGCGCCGCAGGAGCTTAAGTTCAGCCAGTTTGTTTAAATCCCGACGGATTGTGTCTTCGCTCACATCAAGCGTTTGCGCCAAGGACACTGAGGTGATCCGCCCTTGTAAATTAAGCTGATCGAGAATGAATTGATGACGTTCTGCCAATAGCATTGCATGTTCCTGCATGTTTTTGCGTAATTTTACTTGAAAAAGATCGAGATACAAGCGTATTATTTGCATGAATATGCATTTTAAAGCTGGTTTAATATAGGTTAATGCCTGTTTGTGCATGAAACATTATCATAAGGAGTAAAAATGGCACTAAATTCACTCAACCTGAACCACTATCAGGGATTGATATTCGATATGGATGGCACACTTGTTGATTCTGAAGTTGCAGTACGACAGGCCGTCGCGCCTTGGTGTGAGAAACATCATGTCGATTTAGAAATGGTATTAACTACGGGCAGAGGTGCACGTTTCAAAGACTTTATAGAACAATTTACTCCGCATTTAGATTGCCAGCATGAAGTCGAGCTGTTGGAACAAGCAGAAGCCGATCTTGCCCATACCGTAACAGCCATTCCCGGCGCTAAATCGTTTTTAAGCGAAATAAAAGCACAGCAACGCAAGTGGGCCGTTGCAACTTCTGCAAATCGTCATAATGCAATTGCACGACTCACCACAGCAGGTTTATCTATTCCTGAAATATTAATTACCGCAGATGATGTTGGGCAAGGTAAGCCTCACCCTGAGCCATTTTTATTGGCGGCCAAACGACTGGGAGTGGCAACCTCTAAATGTCTTGCATTTGAAGACTCAGATCAAGGGGTAAGATCCGCACTTAACGCAGGCTGTGAAGTAGTCGTAGTTAACCGTTTTTGTACCATTCAACATGACCATATTGTTGCCCGTATCAATCACTATCAGGATATCTACTTATCAGAGGAAGTAAGCAAATGAAAACATGGCTGACAGGCTTTTATCAAACGAAAGATACCTACTGGGATTTCGCCGGTGTGCTCTTCGGCGGTATCGGGTTTATCGCATTATTAGGTCAGCTATTCAGTGAACTTGAGCGCCAAGGCCCAACCAACTTGTCCTATACGTTTTTAATCGGGTATGTTCTGGTATTTAGTTTTTGGCTGATGTACGGGCTGAGATTTCAGCGGCTGGCAATTATTGTTACCAATGTACTTTGCTTATTCTTGCAGATCTTAATTTTACTAACTGCAATTTTGCGTTGAATTATTGGTAAAGCTGTTCCAACAATGGAGCGTAGTTAATCTTATCGGTGGTCTTCTTATTTTCAAATAGATGGCAAAAATAAAAGAATTTACTCTACATAGGGATAGTAAAGATCGAGTGTGATTTTTGCTTTAAGTCGACGATGGTGGCTTAGATTGTTGTTGTTGAGGGGTTGGATCAATATTTAACTAACGGGCCCAACTCCTTTAGCCTCTTGGATCAGAATTTTACCAAGCTAATTCTAAAAATAGATTAATAGATCATATTTTTACTAACTAATGAGGAGAATTTAGTTGGGTAGATCACTATTTTACTAACAATATCGTAATTGAGTTGGTAAATTTGCGGTGTATAGCGCAATTGTTGCTGATATTTTATGCTAAGTGGTGTGGTTTCAATAGCTTAATGGAAAAGTGTTAGTAAAATAATGATCTAAAAAGGCGCCAAAGATGGCGCCTTAGTTAAAATATGATCCAGTACAGCGTACTAACCAGCATACCTATGATGACTAGGTAAAATAGTGATCTGAAATAACTCGGTTTAGTTGCAAAGATAACGACAAGGAGTAGCACAGCTAAGGTCGTATAACCAATAAACTCTAAGCTACCGTAGGTTCCCTGAGTTGTAAGGGCCAATGCTAAACTTCCGCAAAGGCAAAGCCAGCTGGCAATGGTTAATTGGCTTGTTACGTTACCTTTTGGGCGTGTGCCAAATACTTCTTTATAGTGATTGGGTTTTGCTACTGCAAAACCCATAAACGCAAGTAGACAAAGTAAAAACGTTAGCCATTCCATTAGGCAGTTACCTCGCGCTTTGCTTGGCGACGTGGTGTCGTTGGCGCTGCTTTGGTACTGCCGAGCTTTTTAGCTTGAACTAAGAAACCGATAGCGATACCAATAGCTATTGCATCAAAACCAAATAATACCCACTGACCATTAATGAAATAGCTTACAAGGTTGCCCTCTGTGGTCAGCATATTTACGACAGGCAGTAAGCCCCACACGATTGCATTCACTTTCGCAGATAGCAGCCACGCGAGCCTATTCGACTTAAAGAGCGCGGCCAGAGTGAATACTCCCCAGGTAACAAAGAACGCCAGAACTTCTTTGTCTGCACGGCTCGATAACTCCATTGGAAGCAAACGGTTTGCATAAAAGAACATTGCCGTTGCGGCTGGTAGTCCCATAATGGTGCCTAAATTGAGCGACTCCACAAGCCTAAGGCCTACACCCGGCTTGTCACCACCTTTGAGCTTTTGGCGCAGTCTTTTTGCCCACATAACAGCACCCGTTGCAATCATGGCACAGCCTGCCAATCCCGCGATAAAGTACAGCCAACGCAAAAGCGGCTCTGCTAAGCGCCCTGTATGCAGTGCTATCATTCCGCCGTAGAGATTTTCAGCGCCAGACAGTGTCACATTGTGTGTTTTTAACAACTCACCTGATGCTGCGCTATACATCCAACTTGGTGGATCGTCCTGCACGGCGCGTTGAGCATTGGCATAAAGCTTTATCGTTGCACCTGAGTCTCCTGGTGATGAGATCACAATGCGGCGAAGTGGTGCGTCGCCAGAGTTAGTAAAATAATGATCTAATGCTTTGTTTAATGCTAGATCCGTTAGTGGCTGTCCTGTTTCAGGGATCTCAGCAAGAAAGGGGTAGCGCTCGGCTCTGAGCGTTTTTGTATCTTCAAAGCGCTGTTCTGCAGGTTGTGGCAGTAACATAAAAATAAGCGTTACTAAGCCGGTGTAAGTGATCATAATATGAAACGGTAATGCCACTACTGAAGAAACGTTGTGAGCGTCAAGCCAGCTTCTCAACCCTTTCCCGTTTCTAAATTGGAATAGGTCTTTGAAGATGCGCTTATGGATCACCACGCCAGAAATAAGCGCAATTAGCATAAACAGAGTTGCAAAACAAACAATCCAACGCGCGGTGATTGCGCTCATGTAATGCAAATCAAAATGCAGTCGGTAGAAAAAGTTACCGCCTTTGGTCTCCCTAAACTCAGGAAGCGCCTCCAGCGTTACAGGGTCAAGATACTCAGAGTGACGTTTTCCGCGCCTTTCTCCTTCGGCTGGCTTTTCGGAGTACATCAATAGCAAGCTCGGGCGACGCTCTGTTGGCATCTCAATACGCCAAGACTCGGCGTTTGGCGCTATCTCTTGAAACCGTTCGATACTCTTTTTGACCGTTTCATTTTGTTGGGCACTATCATAATGAGGTAAATGGTGCGTTGCTGGTTGCGCCCATAGACTGATCTCATGTCTGAAAAAGCTCGCAGTACCGGCAAAAAAGATTAAAAACAGCAACCAACAAACGAGTAAACCCACCCAAGTGTGTAACCAAGTCATACTACGAAAAAATGACTCTCTCACAGGGAGCCTCCAAAATGCGTCAAAGTGCCGTAGAGAATACAAAGTAGTCCGATCATGCCAAGAAATACCTTTTTAAAAGAGCGGCATCCAAACACCCAAATAAAGACAATGGCGTAAAAGACGATGCCGGTTGTTAATGCATATAAAAGCGCATCTAGGCGCGTAGTTGGTAAAGTTAAAGCCAATAAAGATGAAGCTAAAACGGTCACATAATAGCCGCCGAAAATAGCGATGAAAAAGCGTGCTAGTACTTCAGCTTTATATAAAATAGCCTTATTATTTGTGTTATCCCGACTAGGCATAGCACCCCTTTAAAAGACAGCAAACGTAATAGAATATTATCCAATAATTTGCATCTAAATGATAGTGATTCGCACTTGTTTTAAGTCGAGTGGAGTTGTTTTAACGACTAAGTACTTTAAGTTTTGCTAGTTAAATGGGGTTTTGAATATGGTTATGTCATAATGATCCTTGGTGATGTTGGGTAAAATAAATAAGGGAAGATGGAAGTTTTTGAACGTGTTAGGCAATGCAAGCTGTGCGATAAAACGCTTCCTATGGGGGCAAAACCTATTATTCAAGGCAGTTGCAAGGCTAAAGTGTTGATTATTGGTCAAGCACCGGGATTGAAAGCACATCAAACCTGCCAGCCGTTCAATGACCCTAGTGGAGGTAGATTGCGAGACTGGCTTGGTGTAAGTCGAGCGCAGTTTTATAACCCAGATCTATTTGCCATTATGCCAATGGCATTTTGTTACCCAGGTAAAGGGAAGTCTGGAGATTTACCACCGCCGAAAATTTGCGCGCCAACTTGGCATCACCAGGTGCTAGCTACGCTCACTCAGGTGTCGCTGACACTACTTATTGGGCAATATGCGCAAAAGTGCTACTTAACGCAATATTCATCGGTAACTGAGGTGGTTAAAAATGCTGACTTTTCCAGCCAAAGTCATCTGCCATTACCGCACCCAAGTCCTCGCAATCAAATCTGGTTAAAAAAGCACGATTGGTTTGAAAAAGACAGTGTACCGCAGCTAAAGACAAGAGTTTCAGTTGCACTATCGTCTTGATAGTTATGAAATTAATTTTTAATTAATGCTTTTTACTTAGATTTTAAGTTAAAGGTAGTTATATAGGTTTAAAACTAAGGAATAAAGGTCATATCAGTCAATATTCATAATCATTTAGTTGCGTAATTACGAGTATTACCTCATACTCCATCCTGTTTACATAACGAACATTTATTAACATTTTCAAAGGACTTGATAATGATATACAAAACTACCGGTTGGGCTGCTGTATTACTCTCGCTCATCGCATTTTACCCTAGTATACAACCTGGTGCGTTTTCTGTAATGGGCTTCTATCTGTGCTTATTTTCCCTCATTATCGCAGCGTTTGCGAGCCACATGGATAAACCGATTTATTTTCGCAGCGTGATCACATTGTCTCTTATTAACATTCTATTGGTTAATGATGGGACTCGTGCAAGTCTTTGGTTTGGCCAAAGCGATTGGGTTTATATTGGCTCTATGTACGGGATCTTTCTAGTCGTAGTAAGCATTTGTGGCTTTTTGGTCAGTCGAGACCTTTTTGTATCGACGCTAGAGGGCAAAGCTGAGACCGAGTAGGATTCAGTGCACAAGCGGGAGCTTGTACACTGGGTCTATGCGCTTAATGTGCAACTAGCGACTGGGCCACACTTGTGGTCGGGCGACCAATCAACTGGCTGAGCGCATTACTCTGGGTTGCCAAATATCCTTTTTGCGCTTGTGCCTCTGCGTCAACCAGTAATGCGGCAAAAGTTGCTGGCACGCCTAGATCAACCAAGTGGACCAAATATTCTTCATCAGATACAAACTTTGCTTTTACTTCAACATGAGTATGCTTTGACACAGCTTGTGCCAAACCTTCAATTGTAAAAGCGTTATCGCCAGCCAGTTCATAGACTGAATTATCATGGCCAGCGCTACTTAATACGGTGGCAGCAGCCAGTGCGTAGTCTGCACGAGCGGCGCTGTTGATTTGAGCTTGCGGCGCAATTGAGGTAATGGCATTATTTGCTGTAAATACAGGCACTAAATCAGTGTAGTTCTCGTTATACCATCCATTTCTCAGCATGCTATAAGCCACGCCGCTTGCCCTCAAATAAGCCTCTGTTTCTTTGTGCTCTTTAGCCAGCTCCAGTGGTGAATCGTCCACATTCAAAATACTGGTATAGGCAATTAAGCGCACTTGGTTTTTCACAGCGGCGTCAATAACTGCTTTGTGTTGAGGTGTGCGGCTTCCGATCTGGTTGCCGGAGATTAGCAGCAGTTTTTCAACACCTGCAAGTGCTGCGTCAAGTGTGTGCGGTTTGTCGTAATCAGCTTGCCTTACGGTGACCCCTAAATTGGTGAGTGCCTTTCCTTTATCGAGATCTCTGACTAGAGCCACAATATGTTTGGCTGGTATCTTCTGTGCCAAAAACTCGATAACTAATTGACCTAATTTACCTGTTGCGCCTGTGATTGCGATCATGATGTATACCTCTTTTTAAAATGAGAATGTATTGGATGTGGCTATTATGGGTGGTAATTTTTGTTATCATAAGTGGGTTAATTCGATATGGTGAGTTCTGAAATTGAGTACAATAGACTTAAATGCATTAAAACTCTTAGCAATATTTGCAACGGTTGTGGATGTGGGAAGTTTTGCTCAAGCCGCTAGAAAGCTCGCAACTAGCCGTTCTAGAGTGAGTGAACAAGTGTCTCAGTTAGAGACTATGCTAGGCGTTAGACTACTGCAGCGTAGTACGAGGCAACTCACGCTAACGCGAGAGGGGCGTGACATTTTGGCTCAAGCACATTCATTACACGCTATTTTGGATGATGTTGAGGTATTACTAGATAACAAAGAGCCTCATGGTATGGTCTCAATAACCATGACACACGACACCGCACATAAATTTCTGTTACCAAAACTACCTGAGCTCACGGCGCGATATCCGAAGATCCAATTAAATATCATTGTTGATGATGACAAGCGCGATATTATTAATGACCAAATAGATCTCGCTATCAGGGTTGGCTTTCCTAAAGACAGCGCACTGGTTGCAAGGCAATTACATCAAGAATGTTTTAAGCTCTATGCAAGTCCTAAACTGATAGCATTGCATGGTTTACCGAGCAAAGACACACAGCTAAATCAGTTACCTTGGTTACTGTTAGAGCAGGCTAAATCAACGGGGATGACACAATTTTATCGTGGTGGTGAAACCATAAACTTTACACCAACTCAAGTGCATTGGTGCAATTCTCCTATGTTGTTACAACAAATGACAGTGGCAGGATTAGGAGTTGCGCAGTTATTGCCTTCTACTGTGAAGCAAGAAGTTGAGCGTGGGGAGTTACAAATGATCTGTCCAGAGTTAAGTAGCGAGCAATTGGTGTTTTCTCTCATTTATCCATCGCGTAAACAAATTCCACCTAGGACACGGGCGGTAATTGACTACCTATTGGAAGCGAATCTGTTTGGATAGCTTTAATTCTTCTTAATAGAATGATTCATGATGTTTTTACTAATTTAATTATTTTAAAGCGAACGTATACTTTCTTCCATCGGCTCATCACCGAGAGCCAATCCAATACAGTCTATATTTATCGAGGAAAGTATCATGAACCTAATTAACATCATTAAACCGAACAGTACAATGGCATCAGTATTATCTTTATTTGGCCGAGTAGGGCTATCAGCCATTTTTATACTGGCTGCGATTAATAAAATCCAATACTTCGAAGGTAATGCTGCATACATGGCTTCAAGCGGATTACCAAGCGAGCTGCTGCCATTGGTTATAGCCTTTGAATTGATAGGAGGGCTTTTCATTCTTGCGGGAGCATTTACTCAACTGACAGCAATTGCATTTGCAGGGTTTAGTATTGTCAGTGCGTTGCTGTTTCACTTTGATCTGGCCGACCAAATGCAGTTCTTAATGTTTTTTAAAAATATTGCCATGGCTGGTGGTTTTCTCGCACTTGCCGCGTCAGGTGCTGGTAAATTCAGTATCGATAGTAAGCTCGTAGAGAGTAAGTAATTACAAAATAAAAGCGCACAGGGTTGGGACCGTGCGCTTTTGGTTGTCCTGTTACGCCTGCTTAAATTTAATTTGCGCGACAAAAAATAATGCTAGCGTTTGTGTAATTAGGACGGTCACGTGAAGGTAAACAGGAAAACCCAAAGTTGCATCGATGGTCGAAAGCGCCAACTGGGAAATATGGAAAGTGGGCAACAGCCAAGCAAACCATTGCATTGCTTCAGGAAATAGCCCGATAGGCAGCCACAGACCTGAAAGCAGCGAAAGTGGTAGGTAAACTAAATTAACCACCGCAGGTGCCGCTTTTGCTGACACTGACAGCCCAACTAACAACCCTAACATACACAAAGGCAAGGTGCCGAGCAGGGAAATTGTAACCACGAGTAACCATTGAGCTAAACTTAAAGACAAGACGGAAAATAATGCCAGTAAGCTCATTAGGCAGGCTACGAGCAATGAAAAAGCCGTCGCACTCACACATTTTGCGAGCAGATACTGATAGGGAGAAACGGGAGATAGTTGTTTGAGTATCAGCCAGCCATTTTGCTTTTCAAGGGCGACGTTAACGCCAAAGGAAAATAGCGCAGGTCCTATCATGCCAAATATCAGATAATTGATATACATATAGTTATGGGAGTCACTATGACTGAACACCACGCCGAAGAAAAGATAAAATAAGCAAGGAAATAGTGTGGCTGGGATCACAAAACCCTTACTTCTAAATGTGCTCAAAAGTTCAGTTTTGCTTTCAAGTATAAAAGATGCAGTGTTTATCATGGTTAAGCGCTCCTAGCATTCATCAGTGATAAATAAGCCTCTTCGAGGCTCATTGGGGCTACATGTAAATTGCGAATAGAAAATTTTTCTAATAACTGCTGCAAAATATGATTTGGCTCATCCGTCAAGATAGTGAACTGATCGCCTTTAATATTCAGGTCTATCATAGGTATCGCATTAACCAGTGCTGCAGCAGACAGGTCGCTGGTGAACTTGATTTGTGAACGACGATAGGTGTTGGCAAGTTCAGGTATGTCGTTAAGCTTGGTACATTTTCCTTCTTTTAAAACTAACAATTCATCCGCTAATGCTTCTGCCTCGTGAAGATAGTGTGTGGTAAGGAGTACCGTTTTACTTTGTTGTTTTAACGTGCGTACGGCCTGCCACAGCTGCTGTCTTGACTCTACATCCATACCAACACTAGGTTCATCCAAAAAAACAATGTCGGGATTGCCTACGAGTGCAATTGCCATAAACAGTCGTTGTTTTTGCCCCCCAGATAACGTATCGAAAGTTTGTTCTAAAAATGGTGTTAATTGGCAGAGTGAAATTAAACTCTCTAATGGAATTGGGGCTTGATGGTAACTTGCAAATAACGCCAGAAACTCCCTCACCTTGGTTTGCAGAGGTAGCCCGCCTAATTGCATCATGGCACCCACGCGCTGGCGGCAAAAGTCAGACTCAGGTTGGTGGCCAAGAACAGAAACTCGTCCTGACGTGGGTCTTAGTCTGCCGAGCATTATGTTGATCAAGGTGGTTTTTCCTGCGCCGTTTGGGCCAAGAATGGAATATACCTTACCCTGTTCAAGCGTAAGGTTTAGATCTGCTAATATCGGCTTAGTATTGTCGTATGCAAAACTGATATTTGATAACTCAATGGCATTGCTCACCGTCTTCGCTCCTACTTAACTGTACGATTTGCAGTATGCTTTGCTTTAAGGTGAGATGTGAGTGAGGGTTGTCAGAAAATAAAATGACAAATGTAATGACTTGAGAGGATAACTCACAGGCGTAGAATTATCTGTGAGTTATAGAGTATTACAGCCCTGTCATTTTTGATAAATGCGTGGAGAGGACTAGCTGAATTTTAGTGTCAGGGGCCTTTACAGTAAATAAAGCCTCTTCGAAATCGCCTTTTGACAAGCTATCGTGAATGTTGTTTGACAGTGCGTAAGGCTCACTAGGCATCCCCATAAATGGGAAAATCATTCGATCCATGCCACCGTCACTATCTTCGTCGTGGATAACCTGAATAGCGTATTGACCTGCAGGTACGTTTTCAAAAGTGACTCTGGTGTTGGGCGTTTGCGGCGTAACAATCAATTTGCGAAAAAAGTTAGCATCAGGATCATTCACATTTTTGTCGCTGTGGTAGTCAGCGCTGTTGTCAAATAACAGTACCAGCATTTGACCATCGGTATTGGTGACATCCGTAATTTCAACCGTTAGATTGGTTGGGGGACCTGTAACCGTATTTACACTTACCGGACTTGTTGAACTACACGCCGCAAGTAATGCCAGCGCAAACAATAGACTTAGGGACCTCATCCTTTGCTCCTATTAAGGGTTAAATTGTAGCCCCTCTAGCTTGTCAGAGAATAATCTAATTACAATTAAAAATTGTTCAATATGGTCGGTATCAGAAGCTGTTCAGACCAGTGATTGACGGCGCTACTTATGGTTTGTGATGTTCGTTCTTTTTAATCGAACAAAATAGCCAAATTTGACTAATTTTATTCTCTCGCAGGTTTGATAGGCTAACCATTAAATTATTGAGCTGAACGTATTACTTCATGTTCAGGCGAATTTGAGAGCTATTATGAAGATTATTCGAATTAACAAGGCACAGGCGACACGAGATGGTGCTGGTGTAAATATTAACCGCATCGCTGGATTTGATGGCAAGAGTTTAGATCCTTATCTCATGATTGATGAATTAAAGTCAGATAATCGCAATGACTTTGTGGCTGGCTTCCCACCGCATCCACACCGAGGCATTGAAACCTTTACCTATATTCGCAAAGGTGGCTTTGAGCATAGAGATCAAATGGGTAATATCAAAGCCATTCGCAGCGGTGATGTACAATGGATGAGTACTGGGCGTGGTGTGGTGCATTCAGAAATGCCGCTAAGTGACGCAGAGGGCATGCATGGCTTCCAGATTTGGTTAAATATGCCAGCAAAAGACAAAATGCGAACGCCTAAATACCAAGATACAACTGAGCACCCTGTGCCGCAAATAGCGATAGCAAAAACAGGTCATTTCAAAGCATTGGCGGGCACATGGCAAGTGGCAGGCGAAGTACTGACATCGTCATTACAGTCTCTTTCAGGCGGGGGAGCACTTGCAGATGTGGCTTTAGCTGCGGGAAGTCAATTGCACCTTGAACTGGTTCAGTTTGGCAAGGTGATGATTTATATTCATACGGGCAAACTTGAAAACTATGGGGAGCAAACGTTGCTTGAGCTTGACCCAAGCCAAAATTTTGATCTCCTCGCGACGGATGATGTTGGCTTTTTGATCCTTGCTGGGCAGCCAATTGAGGAAAAAATAGCGTATATGGGACCATTTGTGATGAATACTCAAGAGGAGCTTCATCAAGCAGTAAAAGATTATCAACAAGGACGCTTCGGCGATATTGTATAGGGGGTTTACATGGGATTATTAATCGAAGGTCAATGGCATGATAAATGGTATGACACAAAAAGTAGCCAAGGCAAGTTTGAGCGTGAGTCTGCAAAGCTAAGAAATTGGGTAACAGCAGACGGCAGTGCGGGGCCAACGGGTAAAGCGGGCTTTAAAGCCGAGTCCGGACGTTACCATTTGTATGTTTCTCTTGCATGTCCATGGGCTCATAGAACGCTCATTTTCCGAAAGCTTAAACAGCTAGAGGCGCATATCGACGTATCGATTGTTGACCCTGATATGTTGGACCAAGGGTGGCGCTTTACGAGTCAGCGTCCAGAAGTCGGTGATAGCCTGTATCAGCTCAGCTTTATGCATCAGCTGTATACTAAAAACGATCCAAGTTATTCGGGCCGAGTCACGGTGCCTGTCCTTTGGGATAAACAAACGAAGCAAATCGTGAGCAATGAATCGAGTGAAATTATTCGTATGTTTAATCATGCGTTTAATCAGATAACGGGAAACGACACCGATTATTACCCAGAGGCGTTAAAGCATGAAATCGATGAAATAAATGAGTTTGTTTACCACAATATCAATAATGGTGTATACAAGGCCGGATTTGCAACTACCCAAGATGCCTATAGTAGTGCTGTAAATGCGTTATTTAACGCGCTAGATAAGCTCGAGGCAAGGCTTGCTGCGCAACGTTATCTTGTGAAAGGACAATTAACGGAAGCCGACTGGCGATTATTTACGACTCTCATCCGTTTCGACAGCGTGTACCATGGTCACTTCAAGTGCAATATTAAGCAAATCGAAGATTACCCCAATATTTCTGCGTATGTGCGTGACTTATATCAACATCAAGGTATTGCAGATACGGTTGATTTTTACCACATTAAAAGACACTACTACTTTAGCCACACGATGATCAATCCAACCCAAGTAGTACCAGAAGGGCCAAGCATTGATTATCACCGTTTTCATAATCGTAAAGGTATTTCGTTGTAAATGACCTGACTTATTATGCTGAGTTCATGGCAAGGAAGCTTTGTCTTTGTTTCTATTTGGACTAGATTTAATAATGCGTTTGCTTGTAGCTGCCTTTTGTGCTTAAGTGCGAACGCATTTTAGGTCTTTATGCCTAACACTCAGGCCACTGTCCAAGGAGAAAATGTGTCTTCTTCCAATATTGCTAAGAGCGCTATCGCACTGCTGCTCGCCGTGATGGTAAGTGCTATCTTATATTTTGAAAATAGCATCCATCGTGACCTAAACGAGAGCTTTTTCCAGCGGTTAGAGCAGGTTCATTCAGCGCAAAACAGTATTTATTTGGGAGAAATCGACGATAATCGTCGGTTTCTTTATTTTCTATTAGACACCCCACCAATTCAGGGGATCGCCAGAGCGGAAAAAAACAATGGTATCGACCCTCAAGAAAACACTCCGCTTGATATTTGGCGAGCACGACTAAGCACGATCTTTAGGTCAATGTTGTATTCGTATGATGGCCTTAACCAGATCCGCCTACTTGATGCCCATACAGGGGTTGAGATGGTCAGGGTTGAGCGACAACTCGGACAAGTCATAGCGGTACCCGATAGCAAGCTGCAAAATAAGAGTGAAAGCGATTACTATATCAAAGCACTGCAACTGTCAGAGCGCACTATCTATTCTACAACTACCAATCTAAATCGTGAGCACGGACAAGTTGTCACGCCTTTTCAACCCACTAAACGTTTCACCTTGCCAACTTACGATATAGATAATGACTTATTTGGCATACTGGTGATCAATACCAACGCTGAAAAGATGATAGAAAGGATTGTCTCTCAAGCGCCAGAGATGCAAAAAGTGATGCTCTTGGGCGCTGATGATTCGTTTATTTATCACCCTGATTTTTCGCTACGGTACAGCAAAGACTTAAACCCCGAAATCAACTTTCAAACATTATATCGCGTGACCCCATGGTCGAATAAAGTCCAGCTGGTGGAAGACAAGTCGACGGGAGAACAGTTTTTAGCGCTCATTAACAAGGTTGAAGGGTCTAACTTTAATAATCTAAAGGTTAAGCTTGTTAATCTGCTCCCTTTTGCTGCTTATCAGCAAAGTTTGAATGAAAAACGGTTAACCACCTATGCTTTACTCGCTGTTGCTTGCGGTGTATTTGCGCTAGTCTTTTTTGCGTTTTGGCAATATACCAGTAGTTTACGTGCGCTCGATTCAACGCGAGCAGAGTTTAAGGCGATTTTAGATGGCGCATCAGATGGTGTACTTGGCTTTGATAACAACCTAAAGCTCACCAGCTTTAATGAATCAGCAAAACACTTCTTTAAGCAATTAAAAAATAGCAGTTTAGGTAGTAACTCACAGTTTCTGCCAGAAGCTGTGCATCAGTTTGTATCTCGCTATGCTAATACGGTTTTACAGGGTGAAGTGGTGGAATCTAAGTCATTACAACTGAAGCTGAATGCCCATGAAAGTATTTGGCTTTCACTTAGTTTATCTCCAATCTACGCGGGAAATGAACGCATTCAGGGGGTGGCATTATTTGTTGAAGACATTACTGCGAAAAAAGAAGCGGAAGCACAACTAGTTGGTGCAAATGAGCGCTTAGAACAAGAGGTGAAGGAGCGTACCAAAGAGCTTGTGGATGCTCGAGATAAAGCCGCCAAAGCGTCAGAAGTGAAAAGTGCCTTTATATCTACTATCAGCCATGAAATGAGAACTCCCCTCAATGGTATTTTGGGGTCACTAAATTTGGTGAGAAAAGAGCCCGTTACTAAGCACCAGCATAAGTACCTAGAAATGATGGAAACTAGCTCGACTACGCTTTTGTCGTTAATCAATGATGTACTTGACTTATCGAAGATAGAGGCGGGTAAACTAGACATTGATAATGAACCATTCAACCCGCTCTCTGTCATTGAGCACGTCGCACTTTCTATGTCGGCAAAGGCCAAGGAGCAGAAGGTTACTTATATTTTAGATCAAACGGGTTTAGCGCATATTGAGTTGTGCGGTGATGCGGCGCGCGTTAAACAAATAATTTATAACCTTCTTAGCAACGCGATTAAATTCACTAAAAAAGGCCATGTGAAATTGACCGCAGTTACCGAGCAACTAGACGATACGGTATGGCTTAAAATCACAGTTGAAGATACTGGGGTCGGTATTGAAAAGGCCAATCACGGCAAGCTATTCCAATCGTTTAGTCAAGAGTCAGCTAACACCTCGAACGAGTTTGGTGGAACTGGGCTTGGGCTCTCTATTTGTAAACAGCTCGTAGAAAAAATGCTCGGCCATATTCATTTTGAGAGTGAAAAGTTTAAAGGGAGTAAATTTTGGTTTGAACTACCGTTTTCTAGTTCGCAAACTAAACCCATTGACGTGCCTGAAGTATTAGCTGGAAAAACAGCCTCTGTGTTCAGTAAAACAAAATTAGAGTCAGACATGATTGCTAAACTTATCAGTAAATGTGGTGGTGAGCTTGTACAGAAAGGCGCACAGAGTGATATATGCATCGTTACGAGTGAGCAAGATTACAATCAAGTAAAGTCGGCTCAAAATCAATTTGAGAAGCTTGTTTTAGTGGGGGATGAGCTTCAGCATATTAATGATTTCGACAATATTGTGCATATCTCTGCTCCTCTTCGGGTGGGGGAGTTTGTCGCGCTATTTGATTTAAATAAAGCAATTAGATTACAGCCCAGTTTGAAAAAGTCTGGTGAGACAGTGGCATTAAGCGGTAATTTAGTCGCGGGTTGTCATTTCTTGGTGGTAGACGATAATCAAATCAATCGGATTGTGGCTAAAGGCATCTTAGAAGGACAAGGGGCTAAAGTGAGCTTTGCCGTTGATGGCCAAGATGCCGTGAATAAACTACTGCTATTTGAGCATCAAGAAGTTAACTTTGATGCCATCTTTATGGACTGCAATATGCCAGGAATGGATGGTTATCAGGCCACAAGGGCAATTCGTCAAGGTCAAGGTGGTGATAAATACAAAGATGCGATCATTATTGCGATGACTGCCAGTGCACTTGCGGGTGAAAAAGAACGTTGCTTAAACGCGGGAATGGATGAATTTGTGACTAAACCTGTGGTCGTTGAGCGATTATTTGAAGTGCTGGAAGTCTTAGGAGTACACGCTAAGGATGATGACTCTGTGCTTATTCATCCCTTCGAGAGCGAGGAAGAAAAACAAGCGAAACAGCCAATAAATGAAGCTAACGTGCTAGAACGCCTCTCTGGAGATGATGAGTTACTTAAACAAGTATACACTTTGTTTTTGAGTGACTCTGAAAATCAAATGCAACAGCTTAGATTGAGTATTAAAAATAGTAATTGTGACGCATCAGCGAGGTACAGCCATGCACTTAAAGGCCAAGCAGGTGATTTGGCTGCAGATACGCTATTTGATTTGCTCGATAAAATAGAAACTTATGCGCGAGAACATCAAGCAGGACAGTGTAAATCACATTTGGCACAGGCGCAAAGTGAATACGATAAAGTCGTAGTATTTGCGAAAAAACGTGTGAGTGAGCTGGAGCTTGCAGGTGTTAGCGGTGAGTAGACCCGCGTGTGGTAGAATTAATAATGGTGACATTCACCATTATTAATTTCTAGGCCAATCGTAATCCATTTGCGTTGCTGTTTTTCTTGCAATAGATTGCCCGAAACGTTTTTTCACTAGCTCTAAACTCATATCAATACCAGCTGAAATACCCGCTGAGCTAGTAAAATTTTGATCCATGATAAACCTTACGTCCTCAACCACTTCTAGAGAAGGGTATTGTTCTCTCAAATCGTCGATATCTTGCCAATGGGTGGTGACTCGCTTTCCATCAATGAGGCCTGCTTCAGCATATAAAAATACGCCTGTACAAACTGATGCGCATTGAGAGGTATGGTTGGCAGTTTCTGCAAGCCAATTAAGTACGTTGTGATCGCTACAAATTTGGTGATGAAGCCCACCTACAACTATGAGCAAGTCAAACTTTGGATGCGAGTAGATGCTGTAATGGGGGTTTACACTCATGCCGCCACGCGAGGTTACTGGGATATGACTTGGCGCGACAAGGTTGACGTTAATCGGAGTCTCGATAAATCGCTTTGCGGTATTGAATACCTCAAACGGGCCGCAAAAATCTAAACACTCTGCACCGTCATAGATGAAAATACCAACTTCCATTATTTTTCCCTACAGATCAGTTTTTTACTAACTTGGCTGATTTTGGTTAAATTTTCAAGGTAAATTGTAACAACCGATGAAAAAACACCTTAAATCTTGGTTTAGATACATTCAAACAGTCATGAATTCTCGCTTCTCTTCTCCATCGCAGAGAATCTTGCTTCTCTCGCAAAGCGATTGCACTTTTAGAGACGATCCGTAATATCTTACCCACGATAACAACAAGCGATGTAACAATATGTTCAAACCTACCATCACACTTTTAAGTGCTGCTGTATGTTTAGCCCTTGCGGGTTGTGCGGGCACAGCGGATCAAACTCAAGAACCAGTAAAACTACTTCAAAGTAAGCAATATGATAATGTGCTTTTGCAAGAGTTTTCAGGCCCTTATCAAGGCGTTCCTCATTTTGATAAAATGAAGCTTGAGGATTTAGAAGCCGCACTTGAAATAGGTATGGCTGATAATTTAAAAGAAATTGAAGCGATAGCTAATAACCCTGCGAAGCCAACTTTTGAGAACACAATCGTTGCGCTGGAAAGAGCGGGTGCTGCTTTGGATCGTGTATTTACCTACTACGGTCTTTGGCGTTCTAATATTTCAAGCCCTGAATTTAGAGAAATTCAATCGCGAGTGGTACCTAAGTTTTCAGAGTTCAGCTCTAAAATCACCCAAAACCAAGCGCTTTTTGAACGTGTAAAAGCAGTCTATGAAGGTGCTGAATATAAAAAGCTAACCGCAGAAGAGCAGCGTATTACTTGGATGCGTTATAACGGCTTTGCCCGTAATGGTGCGACGCTAAAAGGTGAAGACGCTAAGCGTTACGCAGACATTAATCTAGCGCTATCAAAGCTACATACTCAGTTTGCAAACAACGTCCTTGCAGACGAAGAAAACTACGTGGTTTACCTCACTAAAGCGCAATTGTCAGGTTTGCCTGAGTCGTTTGTTGCGTCGGCAGCGGCTGCTGCAAAAGCGCGCGGTAAGGCGGACATGTACGCGATTACCAACTCTCGCTCATCCATGGATCCATTTTTAACCTACTCAACAGAGCGTGAGTTACGCGAGAAAGTATGGAACAACTACTATAACCGTGGCAACAATGGTGGTGAGTACGACAACAAAGCGATTATCTCTGACATCT
This sequence comes from Pseudoalteromonas sp. A757, assembly GCF_004103285.1. Classification (NCBI taxonomy): domain Bacteria; kingdom Pseudomonadati; phylum Pseudomonadota; class Gammaproteobacteria; order Alteromonadales; family Pseudoalteromonadaceae; genus Pseudoalteromonas; species Pseudoalteromonas sp. A757. The sequence goes on along the minus strand of NZ_QNQN01000068.1, from coordinate 20,449 downwards.
TAAAGTTGAGACATGAGCGCGTTAACTTATTAGGCTACGATAATTATGCGCAGTGGCGTCTCGAAGACCGCATGGCGAAAAAGCCTGAAAACGCGATGGCGCTGATGAAAAAAGTATGGCCAGCTGCAATTGCGCGTGTGAAAGAAGAAGTGGCTGACATGCAAGCGATCGCTGACAAAGAAGGTGCTGATATCACCATCAAGCCTTGGGATTATCGTTTTTACGCTGAGAAGGTACGTCAAGCCAAATATCAATTGGATTCAAACGAAGTTAAGGCTTATTTACAGCTAGATAATTTGCGTGAAGCGATGTTCTATGTGGCAGGTCGTTTGTTCAACTTTGAGTTCACTGAAGTGCCGAAAGGGTCGGTGCCTGTATTCCACCCTGATGTTCGTGTTTGGGAAGTAACAGACAAAACCACTGGTGATAATATTGGCCTCTGGTATCTAGACCCGTTCGCACGTAAAGGTAAGCGCTCAGGTGCGTGGGCCTTGTCATACCGCAGCCATACAACGTTTGATGGTAAAACAAATGTGCTTAGCTCAAACAACTCCAACTTTGTGAAAGCGCCAGAGGGTGAAGCAACTTTGATCTCTTGGTCTGATGCAGAAACCTATTTCCACGAGTTTGGCCACGCGCTGCATGCGCTTTCTTCAAACGTGAAGTATCCAAGTTCAAACTCTGGCGTGCGTGACTACACTGAGTTCCAATCTCAGTTATTGGAGCGTTGGTTGTCAACGGACGAAGTGATCAATCGTTACTTAGTTCACTATAAAACAGGCAAGCCTATGCCTAAAGCGCTAATCGAGAAAATCAAGAAGTCAGCAACCTTTAACCAAGGTTTCGCAACGACTGAATATCTTGGTTCGGCTATCATGGATATGCTTTTCCATACCACAGATCCAGACAAGATTGGCGACCCTGTTGCATTCGAAAAGTCTCAGTTAGGTGCGCTAGGCATGCCGGATGAAGTAGTGATGCGTCACCGTACCACTCACTTTGGTCACGTATTCTCAGGTGAAGGTTATTCAGCGGGTTACTACGGTTACCTGTGGGCTGAGGTATTAACCTCAGATGCAGCTGAAGCATTTGCTGAAGCGCCAGGTGGCTTCTATGACAAAGACGTTGCACAGCGTTTGGTGGATTACCTATTCTCAGTTCGCAACTCAATGGATCCAGCAGAAGCGTATCGCAAGTTTAGGGGTCGTGATGCTGAGGTTGAAGCGCTGATGCGTGATAGAGGCTTTCCGGTAGAGAAGTAAAAAAGCTTACTCAACTATTCGGATAATAAAAAACCCTTTGGCATGATGCCAAGGGGTTTCTTTTAGGATTAGATAGAGCTGTAGTACGAGAGTAGTTTGATATTGTCAGTCACTTTGCTATGGTAGTAAGTGTTCGCAAAACAACCAAAGGAGATTAGTTATGGCGAAGAAAAGCGATGTTAAAGCGCTTAAAAAAGAGCTGAAAGCGCGTAAAGCAAAGATTGAAAAGCATGAAGCGAAAATCAAAAAGCTGAAAAAAGCGATTAAAAAAGCTTAAAAGCCATTAGCCCTAGGTAAAGGGTATAAGTAAGCGAGCGGTAAATATACCGCTCTTTTTTGCGAGTCAGATTAAATCGAAAGGTGGCTATATAGCAACCAAGTTCCCACACAGATTAAGATCACCCCACCAAAGGTTTCAGCTCGACTACCAAGAAACTTTCCAGCCGAATGTCCAATCATCACACCAATTGTCACCATCATGGTGGTGGCGAGGCCAATGAGTGCGGCGGCGAGCCATATATTCACATCAACAAATGCGAGACTGACGCCGACAGCCATTGCATCAATACTAGTGCCAAATGCTGTGATAATGGTTTTGAACCAAGGCTGTTTTGCGTGTTGAGTTGGCGCTTCGTCATCACCCTTAAGGCTCTCATAAATCATATGAGCGCCAAGTCCGAACAGTAAGATAAAGGCAATCCAGTGATCCCAAGCTTCGACATAGCCTGCAGCAGATTGTCCTATTAACCAGCCAAGCAGCGGTGCACTGGCTTCAATAATTCCAAAAATAAGGCCGATTTTTATGGCTTGAGTAAGCCGAGGTGATTTTAAGCTGGCGCCTTTACCGATTGCCGCGGCAAAAGCATCGGTAGACATAGCGTATGCTAATAGTAGCAGGGTGACGAAATTCATTTACATTGCTCCGGTCAGGCGATTTGAGTCCACGATACATCCACACGCCCAACCACAGGCATGGATACATCGATGGTCTCGCCAACCGAGAGGTGTCCGCACCATGGCATTTTGGCCAATTATGTTGATACGAACTCTTCCGAGCATTGGAAGCAGGCTACTCCCCAACGAGTTGCGATAATATCAAGAATTACATGGGAAGCAAAACCAAAATGGGTTTACTTATTCCGATAGAAAGCATTTGCAGGCTATCCTCACGAAGGGGCGAAAAAGTCTATTTCGGCTGTGATAAGCTGCTCCGTTGAATCCCCAAGCATAAGTACTTCACCATCAGGGCTTACAAGAATGCTTTGGCCGATAAATTGAACTCCTGTTTCAGTAACGTGGTCCATACCAGTGCGATTTGCTGAAATAATATGGACTTTATATTTCTTAGCTTGCTTTATAATTGTATCAAGACTGTCTTCACCACAATAATTTGAGGGATTTACAATTAACTGCACATCTTGCTTTGTAAGTTGAGTGAGTCCCTCTTCAAACCAGATGTCGTAACATAATAAAATACCCACTTTAACCCCCATTATTTCGTGCACTTTGAACGTATCACCGGCTTGAAAAAAGCGTTTGTCGGGTGGGGCTAAAAAAACCTTACGATGCACGCCGACAGCTCCTTCTGGCTTAACTATAACTGCACTATTAAAGTGATCACGGCCAGCTTTTTCAATGATCCCTGCAATGATAGTTCCTTGTCGCTGCTGTGCTAAAGGTTGGAGTAGGCTGAGAGTCGTGCAATTAGGTAATTCCTCAGCCATCTCCTCCATATGAGTGTGATTAAGAAAGAGGCAACCTGAGGTACATAACTCGGGTAACACAATGAGATCAAAGTCTGCCTGTGATAATGCCTCGACTATGGTCGTTCGGTTGTATTGGGGGTCACCATATTTGACTGCAAATTGATAAAATCCTACTTTCATTTTTCACCTATGTTACGTTTGGCCAAGTAAACTTCCTAAAGGTCAGATTAAATCTAGCGCCAACCTCTTTAGGTGCGGGCGGGATGGCATGTTGGAATTGTGTTTGAAAGCCATGCCCCATAATAAATAATGAACCATCTTCTAGCTGCTGTTCAAATTGTTCATCGGGTTTTGCTTGATGACGGACTCGAAACAAGCGCTCAGCACCTACACTCAGAGAAGCAATCACATCGGTTGGTCCAAACGCGGATAGATCACTGTGAAAGTCCATGTACTCATCACCATCTGAATAAAAAATACAGACGCAGACGCTAAATTCGACGCCTATTTGAGCTTGTAGCCGTTGTTGTATTGATGAAATCAAATTAGGCCAAGCTTGGCGTCGACCATGGTAGCTAGGAAATACTTCCGGATCTTCGAGACTAGGGTCTACAAACATCATTTTCCAAGGTCTAATTTCCGTATTTTCACCGTTAGGCAAGGTGATGGTTTCAGGCTGAGACAAATCACAGTGTGTGATTAACCACTGATACAGTAATTGGCTCTCTGCCTTGGTAAGAAATGCTGGAATATATTCTGCCTCGGCATTATTTAAAAGTGGAAGCTTCATGATTAACTCCTTGTTGTTGCTATTTTTCTTTAAAAAAGAAAAGCACTAAAGCAATACACTAAAGCAGCTCCCTTTTCCTACTTCAGAAGTCGCGCTGATCCTCCCTTTATGGCGGTGGATAATTTGCTGGCTGAGTGCAAGTCCAATTCCCGAGCCATGAGGTTTTGTGGTAAAAAATGGTACAAATATCTTATCGAGTGCGCTGGGCTCTATTCCTTCCCCGTTATCAGCAACTTTGATCTCACATTTGCCGTAGCGATTAATCGTTGCTGATACTGTCACTACTTTTTCTTGGTTGTTATGTTTCATGGCATCTTTGGCGTTGTTTAGTAGGTTGAGCAGCACTTGCTCTATCATCTTTCTATCAACATTAATGCTTAGCGCAGCGGGCGTCACGTCAAAGTGTAGGCTGATATTTGCGTCACGAAAGTCGCTTTTTATCAATGGCGTGATGTCATCAAATAAAGTCTGTACTACAAGCGGTTGGAGGTCAAGTTCAGGGATATGTGTGAGCTTTCTGTAGTTATCTATAAAGCCAAGTAAAGACTGGCTCCTAACACCAATCGCTTGTAGGCTTTGTAAGTAGTCTTCAACGAGTTCTTGGTCTGTCACCGCTTCGGCTAACTGATTATTGGTGATATTAATTAGCGTATTTGAGAGCGAATAAATCGGTGCGACGGAGTTTCCTATTTCATGGATAAGCACGCGGATCAGCTTTTGCCAAGATTCGATTTGGGTACTCTCTAGCTGCTCTGAAATTGCAGTAAAAAGCCAAAGTTGGTATTGGTTGTCTTGATTGGAAAACGTAAAATATTTAAATAGTAAGTCTTTGGTAATGTGGCTACCTACTTTGGCTTGTTCAAGCTCTGGGTGTGCTGCAAGTAGTGAGTGTCCAGACTCTGCGCCGCGAATATCCAACAATTGCTTTGCGCTGTTATTACAAATCAAAATGGTGTGGCCATTTTTGATAAGGATCAGACCTGCTTCTATGTGTTGTAGCATCGTTTCATAAGTGGTGACGAGCTCTGTCTGCTTGGCTTTATCTTGCTGAGCTTTCTGAATAAGCTCGTTACAGGTTGTAAGTGCTTGCTTACTTATTGGGTGCTTTTTATCAATTCTAAAGCTGCCATCTTGATACTTGAGCGCAGTAAACACCTCTTCGAATCGTTGTTTTTGTCTTTTCAGTGTGGCAATAGACAGCACTGTGAATAGCACTGCAATCGCAATGGATAACCCACTAAACAAAAAGACGTAGCTGTGGAGAAAGCCCAATACACCAAGCGTGGCGAATACAATGGCCGCGAGTTGAAAAATGGCCATGCGAGCGAGGCTATTATTCCACATCATACTTCTCCATTTTACGGTACAGTGACGCGCGGGTGATCCCAAGCGCTTTAGCTGCATGGCTGATATTTCCCTTAAAGTCTCGGACCGCCCGCTCTATGGTGTGTTGCTCTATTTCTGCGAGATTGTAGGTGTCAAAAAGTCCCACTCTCTCTTGCGTGCTTGCCGCTGGACTGGCGAGCTGAAACTGTAATTGGGTTGAGTCAGATAAAATAACAGCACGTTCAACCAAATGTTGTAATTCTCGAATATTACCGGGCCATTGATATTTGACTAAATCAGCCATCATTTTGTCGCTGACCGTTTTACACGCGAGCTTGTACTTTTTGCTGTATAGATCAGCATAAAACTCAATAAGTAGTGGAATATCTTGAGGTCTATCTCGTAGTGCTGGAAGTGTGATCTCTACGGTATTAATGCGGTATAACAAGTCCTGACGAAAACTGCCTTCGCGCACCATGTCATACAAATTCATATTGGTTGCGGTGATAAGGCGCAGATCCACCTCTATTTGTTTGCTGCCACCTACTGGCGTAACTACTCGATTTTGGATCGCAGTAAGTAACTTTCCCTGTAACTCGAGCGGAATATTAGCTATTTCATCCAAAAATAAAGTACCGGATTCCGCAAGTTCAAAGCGACCTGGCTTATTGGCTTTCGCATCTGTAAATGCGCCTTTCATATGGCCGAACAACTCACTTTCGAACAAAGAGCTGGCTATCGTGCCCATATCTACAGACATGAAGGTATTGTCTTTTCGTAAAGATTGTTTATGTAGCTCTCTGGCAACGACCTCTTTACCAGTGCCGCTTTCACCTAAGATTAAGACGTTGGCGTCGGTTTTAGCGGCCTTTTCTATAGTTTGAAAAACTTGCTCCATTGCTGGACTCGAAGCAATTAAATGCTCGAATGGCTTGTTTTGCGCTGCCATTGAGATTTGTGCGATTTGCGTAAGTTTCTTGGACTTTTTCCGTTGTTCGCTCAACTCGATGCAGTTGGCAACCGTTGCGAGTAGCTTTTCATTTTGCCAAGGCTTGAGGACAAAATCGTTGGCGCCAAGCTTGATGGCATCCACTGCCGTCGCTAGATCGCCATAGGCGGTGAAGAGCACAACCACAGCATCTTCGTCCAGGGCTTTTATTTGTTTGAGCCAGTAGAATCCTTCGGCGCCGGAGGTTGATTCTCGAGTAAAGTTCATGTCGAGTAATATTAGTGCAAAATCCTGTTCCGACATTGTTTTAGCGATGTCATGGGGATTCTCTAGCGTCACCACTTTTTTGTAATATTGTTTGAGCAACATTCTCGTGGCGACGAGAATTTCGCTGTTGTCATCGACAACTAAAATTGCCTTATCGCTGATAGTCATTACATTTCCTTTCCCAATCAAACTGTACGATATCGTACACTAGGTGTTTAATTTTTTTACACTCTTTTGTTCCATTATTCTATAGAATTAATTTATGAATTTGATTTTTATGGGTTTTTTGATTTGGCACGCAACTTGAGTTATTAGGCTAACCTAAACTCAAGAGAGTGACAAAATGGATAGAAAAATCACACCTAACAAAAGACTTCAGCTGTGGTGGCTGGCGCTACCTATTATAGCGGTAGCGTATTTTGCATTTGATAGTGCAGCGAGTAGCAGTGGGGAGCGTGTTAATCTGGCGATGGATAAAGTCAAGATAAGTACAGTGACAAAGGGTGAGTTTCATGATCTTATTCCGCTTAGAGGCAGCATCATGCCGAGTAAGTCTGTGTATCTAGATGCCATCGAAGGTGGGCGAGTCGAAGCGCGCTTCGTCGAAGAAGGTGCGATGGTTAAAAAGGGTGACAAACTGCTCGCACTGAGCAACACCAGCTTACAGCTGGATGTGATCTCCCGAGAGGCGCAGATCTCAGAGCAGCTAAATAACCTACATAATACCCGCTTAGCGATAGATCAAAACCGTTTAAACTTAAAACGAAACCTATTAGAGCTAGATTTTCAAGTAACGCAAAGTGAGCGAAAGCTTGCACAGTTCAAGCGCCTTGGTAGTGGTAATTTAGTTTCAAAAGATGAGCTACAAGCGGCCGAAGATGAAACTGAGTATCTAAAAAACCGCCGCAAGTTAATTATTGAGCAGCAGCAACAAGATGAAAAAATCCGTACGGCACAAATTGCACAGCTAGAAGATAGCGTCGAGCAGCTCAATAAAAACTTGAGCTTTGCGCGTAAAAATCTTGAAAATCTAATTATCAAAGCGCCTATGGATGGTCAATTGACTGCGCTAGACGCAGAATTAGGTGCGTCAAAGGCGAGAGGATCACGTTTAGGGCAAGTGGATATTGTGTCTGAATATAAAGTGTCGGCCCAAATTGATGAGTTTTACCTAGGCCGCGTGTATGCAGGACAAACCGCAAGGTTAACGCTGCAAGGAAAGCCTTATGAGCTAACGCTCGCAAAGGTCTATGCCGAAGTGTCAAATGGTCGCTTTGAAGTGGATTTAACTTTTAATGCTGCGCTGCCCAGCGACATTCGTAGAGGTCAAAGTTTGCAGTTGGAGTTGTTATTAGCAGATGCGAAAGCCGCGACTTTAATACCAAATGGTGGATTTTATCAAGATACCGGCGGCAAGTGGGTATTTGTACTAGAGCAGGGCAGCCAGGTGGCGGTGAAGAAATCGGTGACGTTTGGCGAGCGTAACAACAAATATATTGAAGTACTCGATGGGCTGGCAGTCGGCGACCGAGTGATCACCTCAAGTTACAGCAGCTTTAAAGACATGCAGTCGGTCAGTTTGACTCATTAATAGAATTAAAAGGCAAAAGAATATGTTACATCTAACTAAAATAAATAAAGTTTTTCGTACTGAGCTGGTTGAGACTTACGCCCTTGAGGATGTCACGGTGACCGTAGAGCGTGGCGAGTTCGTTGCTATCATGGGACAGTCAGGTTCAGGTAAGTCTACCTTACTCAATATCATCGGCATGCTAGACCATATTGATGGTGGCGAGTATGTTTTTGATGGCAAGAACATCAGCCATTTAAGTGAAGGCCAGCTTGCTGATATTCGTAAAGACAATATTGGCTTTATCTTCCAAAGTTTTAACCTTATCGATGAGCTCACTGTGTATGAGAACGTTGAGCTTCCGCTTATTTATCAGGGGATCGCTAAAGCCGAGCGAGCACAGCGTGTGATTGCCGTGCTTGAAAAAGTAAATATTGCGCATCGCAAAGATCATTACCCACAGCAGCTTTCAGGTGGTCAACAGCAAAGGGTTGCAGTTGGGCGTGCTATTGTTGCAAAGCCAAAAATGATTCTAGCGGATGAGCCAACCGGTAATCTTGACTCAAAAAATGGTGAAGAAGTCATGGGGCTGTTAGCACAGCTTAACCAAGAAGGAGTAACGATAGTCATGGTGACGCACTCAGATCACCATGCAAATTACGCGCATCGCACGATCCATGTATTGGATGGCCATATTGTTTCGAGTCAAATGCAGGAGGTTCGTTGTGCTTAAAAACTACCTGTTAATCGCGTATCGCAGTTTACTACAACAAAAGCTCTACTCGACAATCAATATTTTGGGTTTGGCGATTGGTTTAGCTATTTGTATCAGTATGGCCATCTTTGTTGAGTCTGAGTTGGGTTATGACAAGTTTATTAAGGGTCATCAGCAAATCTATCGCTCGTCTGTAAAATGGATGCCGCCAAGTGCGCCTGAACAATACTATGCGCAAGGGCAAGTATTTAACGCTGAAAACTATCAAGCACATTTTGAAGAAGTGATCGATGCTACTCGCTTTCGAGAAGTGAGTGTTGCGCTTGGACACGGCAAGGAAAGTTTTCTTCATGATGGTGTATTCCTCGCTGATCCCAACTTTGTCGATTTTTTCTCCTTAGATGTAATTGACGGAGAGCGTCAGTCGGCACTTGAGGCTCCAAACACCATTGTTTTAACCCAAGCAGCTGCAATGCTCTATTTTGGTCGTACGAATGTTGTCGGAGAGTCTTTACTTGGTGCAGGAAAACTACCGTTAAAAGTGAGCGCCGTGATAAAAGATTTGCCACTGCGCACCCATTTAAATGTCTTTGCGCTCATCAGTATGGCAACGGCCACCACTTATTATGGTGATAACAGCTGGCAGCGTGACCCAAGTTTTAACTATTTCACCTACGTTAAATTAGCGGATGGGGTAACCGGTGAAGATGTTGAAGCAAAAATCCCAAATTATTTAGAAAATCATTATGGCCCAGGAACTAGCGACACCCTTGGCTTTGAATTAATGCCTGTCACCGATATTTATCTTCACTCACATCAGTATGGTGAAATGAAAGAAAATGGTGATATCAATACCGTTTATTCGTTTAGTGTTATTTCAGCGCTTATTCTCTTTATTGCGTGTGTTAACTTTATGAATTTGTCGACTGCCACAGCCACCAAGCGCGCAAAGGAAGTGGGAGTACGTAAGACATTAGGCGCTAAACAGCAGCATTTAGTTGTGCAGTTTGTGGTTGAGGCGATGATGTTGAGTTATATCGCGTTGATCATTGCTGTAGCGCTGGTTGAAGCTGGTTTGCCCTTGTTTGCGAGCTTTATCGGCAAGCCGCTCAGTTTTGACTTCTATTCAGAGCCGTTAGTGTTGACTACGCTGTTGCTGTTAGGGTTATTCGTTGGCTTAATCTCAGGCGCATACCCTGCCTTTTACCTAAGCCGCTTTAAACCTGCTAAAGTGCTAAAAGGAGAAGTGACACAGGGTAAATCTGGTGCGCTGCTGCGTAAAGGGCTGGTGGTATTTCAATTTAGTGTAGCCGTGGTGCTTATTATCGCCACCACAGTATCTAACCAGCAACTAAAGTATGCCAGAGCCATAGAACTCGGTTATGACAAAGACAATACTTTTGTGCTGAGCCGTCTTTATACAGACATCGCCAGTCAACAACGTAGTGCACTAAAAACACAACTGCTCTCTCATCCAAATATTGTCAGTGTGACAGCAAGTTCAGCGGTACCAACAGAGACCATTGTCGATGCTTTTGGGATGGTTAATCCAAAAACACAATTGTCACAAACCATGCCGACATTGGCAGTAGATGAAGATTATTTTAGCAGCTACAACATAAAGTTACTGAGTGGTCGAGGGTTTAGTCGCGATTTTCCTGCAGATAAGTTTGTGATGCCGAGTGCGGCTGAGCCAAATCCGCGTTTTTCGGTTGTGATTAATGAAAAGGCGGCGCAGAGTTTAGGATTTAGTGCTGATGAAGCAGTTGGTAAGACATTTGAAGTACGATTAACTCGCCATTCAAGCGCTATGGCGACTATCATCGGGGTAACGCACAACTATTATTTTTCTTCACTTAAAACAGAGATAAGCCCAACGTATCACTTGCTAAGAGAGAGTGAAGGCAATTCGATGGCGATAAAATTTAAAGGTGATACAGCGCAAACTCGCGACTTCATAGAGGATACCTGGCGCAAGCTAGTACCAGAACAAGAAATGGAGCTGACTTATCTACAGATTAAATTTGAGCAGATGTATCGCCAAGAAGACAAAGAAATCATTGTGTTTAACTTGTTCTCTATACTGGCTATTTTCATTGCATGTTTAGGTTTATTTGGTCTTGCCTCTTTTACTACAAAAAGGCGCACCAAAGAGATTGGGGTACGTAAAGTACTTGGAGCTTCCGTGATGGATATTGTGATATTGATCAACAAGGAATTCTCAAAGCAAGTGCTGATTGCAAACCTGATAGCGTGGCCGCTTGCGTATTTTGTGATGCAGCAGTGGTTAAACAACTTTGTCTATCGTATTGACCTTTCAATCGTGCCATTTTTAATTGCAGCAAGTTTAGCGTTTGCAATCGCTTGGCTAACGGTTGGCTCGTTAACGTTAGTTGCTGCACGAGCACGGCCTGTAAAATCACTAAAATATGAGTAAAAGGAATAAACTCCTCCGGTGCTGTTATAGCAAAAGTAATTAACTGCGTTGAATTTACGTACCAGCTTACTGTTGGTACGTAAATTCACCTTGCCTTTAGGAATAGCTGCTAGATTGCCTCTCCAAACACTCGGTTTTTACCATTTTCTTTAGCTTCATACAGCGCTTTGTCTGCTCTTTCTACTAACGCTTCAACTGGTTGATTGATATTATCCTCGCTAAGTGTAGCGACGCCTGCACTAACCGATACGGCTTTTAGTGGCGAAAGTTTATGTTCAATCGCGGTTTCGAAGAAAGTTTGTACAACTCTTTGCGCGATCTCTAAGGCGAAAGAATAGGGGGTATTAGGCAGTAAGATGGCAAACTCTTCACCGCCGTACCTGTACAGCGCATCCATAGGTCGACGAATATGATTTTTAGCGGTGTTTACAAAAACCTTCAAGACATCATCACCCATCAAATGACCATATTCATCGTTATAGAGTTTGAAATAGTCAACATCGAGCATCACAATACTAAGCGGACTGTTTGAGCGCTTTGCACCGCGATAATGGCGCTCCAAGTCAGTATCAAATAACCTGCGATTAAACGCTTCGGTAAGTCCGTCAACGTATGAATACTCTCTAAGTTGATCGGCTTGCTTTTTATACTTCAGATGGGTTAGTACGCGATTAAACAGCGTGCGCGCCACGATTGGTTTACTGATGAAATCAACAGCTCCTGCATCCCAGCACATTTCTTGCTGATTTTCTTTAATGTTGGATGTCACAAATATGACGGGAATTCGGGCGGTTATTGGATCTTTTTGAAGCTCCGTACATGCTTCTATGCCCGTTATCCCTTCTAACATCCAGTCCATTAGGATTAAGTCTGGTAATGCAAGTTTTACATGTTCCATGGCCTTCTCAGCACTTTCAAAAGCAACTACTTTGCATATATCTTCTAAACATGCGCATAGCACCTTTTGAGTGAGTGGTGAGTCTTCTATTACTACTATGGTACAGTTGTTTAGTTCTACTACGTCTTCAAACATGCTACTGCCTTGGTTTCTGTTGCAGGCTCAGATTAATGTGCTACGTCTCTATTTAAAAAGTAGAGTGTGCTTAAGCGACTATGATTAGTCTTAGCACTAGGCAAGCATTGCACTATAAATAAAGAACCCTACGTAAGATATAGTGTAGACATTTTTATGCTGTAACACACTTATTGCGTAACATTTAAATTACTTTTATCTTGAATAATGTATTTTTCCTACTATAGATCTTATTACCTGTTCCCAAAGTAAATTCCTATGACAGACTCAACCTCACTTGAGAAAGCAGACAGATTTATTGGTGATGATTCTCTTTCCGATTTAATTTTTGACAATATCCCAGACTACGCCTTTATCAAAGATGATCAGCTTAGGATCGTAAAAGCGAACGATGCTTTTTGCTCCATGTATCCAGAAGAAGCCAGAGAGAAAATTATTGGCTACACCACACTTGACTCTTATCAACCAGAAGAAGTTGAAGAGTTTATCAAAGATGATAAAAAAGCCTTGGAAACAGGGTATGCAGAGTGTTTGGAGATTATCAATTTCCCAGATGGTGGCGTCAGAACATTATTTACTCGCAAAAAGCGATTCTATGATGCCAAAGGCGCGACGTTTATTTTGGGGCTTTCCAGTGACGTGACCGAAAGGGAGCATCTTGTTGCTCAGTTAAAGCGCTCCAATGAAGCCTTAGACGAATTTGCTTATATTGCCTCTCACGATTTAAAAGCGCCACTCAATGCGATTTCTAAGTTGGTAACTTGGATTGATGAAGACTACGGCGATGAGTTACCCGAAGGCGCTAAGGAGAATTTTGATTTAATTCAGCAGCGTGTGTCGAGAATGAGTAAATTGCTCCATGATTTACTGATTTACTCGCGGGTAAATCGAAAGCATAGCGAAAACGAAACGTTTGAATTCTGCGAATTTACAAAAGAGATATATGACTCTATTGATATTGAGGCGAAGCTGAAATTGGAATGCACTTCTCTAATTGTAACCTTACCGAAAACGGCATTAGAAGTTGTTACCCGTAATTTAATTAGCAACTCGCTTAAACACCATGACTGTGAAAATGGCTCACTAATAATCCACGTTAAAGAAAGCGCTAAAGAGTATGAAATGCATTTTATTGACGATGGTCCAGGGATCCCACCTGAGTATAGGGAGAAAGTATTTGAAATGTTCCAAACGCTTAAACCTAGAGATCAACAAGAAGGTAGCGGTATGGGATTGGCAATCATTAAAAAAGTGCTCAATCACTATGGCGGTTCAGTTGATATTGTAGATAGTAACGTTGGCACTGAGTTTGTACTCAAGTGGCCAAAAGTAGATACCAGAGTTAACCCTAATTAGGATTCATTTTATGCAAAATAATGATATTACAGTGCTGGTCGTCGAGGATGATGACATTGACTATATGACAGTAAAGCGCAGTTTTGCAAAGCGCAAGATAATGAACCCTATGGTACGGGCAATTGATGGCGTTGAAGCGTTAGAATTCTTACAAGCTAAGAAAATAGAGTATCCATTTATTGTTTTATTAGATTTAAAAATGCCTCGTATGGGTGGGCTTGAGTTTTTAGCTCGGTTGAGAGAAGACCCTGAGCTACAAGATACCGTTGTGTTCGTACTTACTACTTCGAAAGATGAAGATGATATTCATCATAGTTATGAAAAAAACGTAGCGGGATATTTTTTAAAAGAAGAAGCAAGTAACTCAATGATGAGCCTCGTTGATATGTTGGATGGGTATTGGCGAATTGTACAGTTTCCAACTAAGTAATGAGGTTGTAAATGAATATATTGCTTGTTGACGATGATATAGTTGACCGAAAGATGATCCGCCGCTCCCTAGTGAAAGGTGGGATTGAACATCAATTGACAGAAGTCAGTACGGTAGAAGAAGGAATATTTGCGCTCGAAGAGCTTTGCTTCGACCTATTACTACTGGATTACAATATGCCGTCCAAAAATGGTTTGGACTTACTCATCGAACTCAGGCGTGTTAACCATATTAAAGATTTAACCATAGTCATGATCAGCAATTCGCATTCTGAAGAGTTGGTTTTGAAATGTCTAGATTTGGGTGTACAGGACTTTCTACTCAAAGAAGAGGTCACTGCATCGCTTTTAAGCCGTTCTATTATTCAAGCCAGAAAACGTTTTGAGTTAGAAAGTCAGCTGCATAATAGCTACTTGCAAGTAAAGCAGATGGCCGAGCGCGACTCATTGACGGGGTTGTATAATCGTTACTACTTCGAGGAGTCTTGCCAGCGGCTGATGCAAGCCGATAAAAAGCGCTATAAGTGTGTTGGGATCCTTGTCGTCGATATCGTCGATTTTAAAAAGATAAATGACCGTTTTGGCCATGAAATCGCCGATCAACTTTTACTTGAACTAGGAGCAAGCTTTAATAGGCATACCAAGCAAGAAGATATTGTCAGTCGCTTTGGTGGAGACGAGTTTGCTTGTTTGATGGTGACTTGTGATAACCCGCTGCAAATTAAAATAGAAGCTGAAAAGCTTGTTCGTTTGTTGAGTCGAAGCTATTCAATTTATGAGCTGGACATCTACTGCCAAGTAAGAATGGGAATTTCTCTTTATCCGCTCAATGGTAATAACGCTGATGATTTAATACGTTTTGCTGATATTGCACTATTTAGGGCTAAATCCTCCCAAAGTACAATGGCGTGTATTTTTGAAGATAATATGCAGACCGAGTTCCAGATGAAGTATAACGTGGAGCAAGATTTACGAGGCGCAATAGATAGGCAAGAGTTAGAGTTGGCATTTCAGCCAATTGTCGATATTCAGCAGGCTAAAGTGGTGTCTCTAGAAGCGTTGATCCGGTGGCCTACGGCAAAATACACAAGCAATCCTCAAGAATTTATTGCGATAGCTGAAGAGTCGAAGCTCATCGAGCCTTTGGGAAAGTGGATTATTGAGCATGCGATCACCACATTAAAGCAGATACAGACAAAGTGCGGATATCCTATTCGTTTGGCAATAAACCTTTCACCATTACAGCTCGGAGACATTGCTCTGCCTGCGTTCATCAATGATTGTTTAAAGCAAGCAGATATGGACGGTACTTTATTTACGTTTGAGCTAACAGAAACAGCGCTTTTAAATGAAAATAAACGGGTAACATCAAGCCTAAGCCGCATAAAAGAGCTTGGCTGCAAGATTGCGCTAGATGATTTTGGAACGGGCTATTCTTCAATATCACATTTGCTCAATTATCCAATTGATATTGTTAAAGTGGATAAATCGCTTACCGACAGAATTGAGGTAGACGATAGAGGGAAAAGGATATTTTTGGGTTTGATTGATATGCTCAAAAGCCTACAGTTGAGCATTGTTGTTGAAGGTGTTGAGAAATATCAGCAGTACTATGTTTGTAAAGAGGCAAAAGTAGATAAAATTCAGGGTTATTACTTTTCGAGCCCTGTTTCTGAAAAGTCCGTAGTGAAAACGATAAAAGCGGTAAATCGCGACCTTGCCAGAGAATTTAAAGCAATGCAGTAGAAAGATAAAGCCAGCAGTAGCGGCTGGCTCCTGTGATGTTTGTATTAAGCGCCAGGACCACACTCCAAACAGTGTTTGATAATATCTGGGCCAAACTTCAAGTTTGCATTAAGATTCCTTAGTGCCGTTCTTAGGCCTTCTTCTATCACTGGGTGGTAGAAAGGCATGTCGAGCATTTGTGGCACGGTCATCTTGTTTTGTAGCGCCCAAGCAAGTAAATGCGCCATATGCTCAGCAGCGGGGCCGACAAATTCGGCACCTAAGAATAACCCGGAGCCTTGCTCAGCGTAGACTCGCATATGGCCTTTGTTTTTTAACATCACGCGGCTGCGGCCTTGGTTTTCAAAGCTCACCTCTCCGATGGCAAAGCAGCCGCAATTGCCATATTGCTTTTCCAGCTCTTTATAACTTGCTCCAACCATAGCAATTTGTGGGTCGCTAAATACCGCCGCAAGCTTTGCACGGCGTAGTCCCACTCTCACATCAGGGAAGCGACCAGCATTTTCACCTGCAATCGTGCCCTGATCTGCGGCTTCATGTAGAAGCGGGATCTGGTTACTGGCATCACCCGCAATAAAAATCGGGGCGTTACCTGAGCTATCAAGACATTGCATGGTATGTGGGTCGGCTAGCGGAACGCCTCGGTCATCAAGCTCAAGTGTGGTATTTTCTAGCCCTAAGTTATCAACATTGGGCACACGACCTGTGGCTGCCAACACATAGTCAAACTGCTCGGTTTGTGGTTTCCCTTGTTTGTCAATGTAGGTAAGCTCGGCTTTGTCACCGACCTGTTTCATATCTGATACTTTGGCATCAGTATCGAGGTAGAACTCATCGCTAAACACAGTGGTGGCATAGTCTTTGACGATTGGATCGGTTAGTGGACCAAGGCCACCGCCGACACCAAATACTTTGACCTTTACGCCAAGTCGGTGTAGCGCTTGACCTAGTTCTAAGCCAATCACACCGGGGCCAAATACGGCAACTGAGCCGGGTAAATCGTCCCAGTCAAAAACGTTATCGTTAATGACTAAGCGGTCGCCAAAATTATTAAATGCACCGGGGTAGCTAGGTCTTGAACCCGTAGCGATAACAAAGCGTTTAGCTGTGATCTGCGTGTGGTCGTCCAACTGTACTGTATGGCTGTTGATAAATTTTGCACTGCCGCGTAGTTTATCCTGCAGAGGCAATTCGTCTACAGCTTCGACGACAAAGCCAACGAAGCGATCTCGCTCACGTTTGACTCTCGCCATAACCGCTTTACCGTCAATTTCAGCGGGTTTTAAATTAATACCAAATTTAGGTGCGACTTCAATTTGGTGTGCGGATTCAGCAGCGGCAATCAGTAACTTGCTCGGCATGCAACCAACCCGTGCGCACGTTGTGCCGTATACACCGGACTCAATCATCAGAACTTCTGAGGTATATTTTTTGGCGTTTCTATAGGCGCTGAGACCCGCTGTCCCCGCACCAATCACGACTACGTCGGTGTTTATCTTTTTCATTTTTTGCTCCGAAATCAGAAAGTGTAATACCAATTTACTTAATTAAGAGGTCTATTTGAGGTGAGAAAATCTTGTCGATAACCAGGCAAAAATTTTGCTATTTAGTTGTTCTAAATGAGAAATTTTTAACGCAGTTAGCGTCAGATTTGCTCCTTCAAATTGAGCAAGTATTAAGTTAAATTGGTATACTCCCCCATGACAGCCATTAGCTATTGAGTTTTGTTGTGTTGAGGGGGAACATTTTGACTTGGTGAACAAGTTCACCAAGTCATGTTGTGGGGGATGAGTGATTAAGCGAAATATTCAGCTAAATCGTCTGAGCCACCGATGTGTTTACCACCGATAAATACTTGCGGCACGGTTTCGCGACCAGATAGCGCTTTAAGACTGGTTAGCGATGCTTGTTGACCAAGTACCAGCTCTTCATATGCCAGTCCTTTTTCTTTTAGCAAGGCTTTGGCTTTTTCACAGAATGGACAGCCAATCTTGCTAATAATGGTAACCGGCTCTGGTTTGATTTGGCGTGGGTTAATGTACTCCAACATAGTATCTGCGTCTGATACTTCAAACGGGTCGCCAGGCTTTTCCGGTTCGATAAACATTTTGTCAATCACACCATCTTTTACCAGCATTGAATAACGCCAGCTGCGTTTGCCAAAACCTAAATCGTTTTTATCAACTAACATGCCCATGCCGTCAGTGAATTCGCCGTTACCGTCAGGTAGTAGTGTAATATTCTGCGCTTCTTGGTACTGTGCCCATGCGTTCATTACAAACGTATCATTAACGGATAAACACACGATTTCGTCGACACCATTTTGCTTAAATACGCTGGCAAGCTCGTTATAGCGTGGTAAATGCGTTGACGAACATGTTGGTGTAAAGGCACCAGGCAAAGAAAATACAACCACAGTTTTGCCTTTAAAAATTTCATCGGTGGTGACGTGCTTCCACTCTTCATTTTCTCTAATTGGGAATGTAACCTGTGGTACGCGTTGACCTTCAATACTCTTTAACATTTTGCTTTCCTTCTTAAGTTGATGTAGCCATTATGCCGTGCGCATTTTGATTTGTATAATTGATAGTTGAGATTAAAGTGTTCAATAAAATTGATTGTTTTCAACTTCAAATATTTGTATTTTTTAACCTAGCCAATGCCGCTAAATTGAGATTAGTCAATTTTTACGGGAGTAGGGAATATTTAGATGAAAGCAAACTTTGAATTAATGGCGGATTACAATCGCTGGATGAACGAAAGGTTATATGAAGCTGTTTCGGGATTGAGCGCCACGGAATTACACCAAGATCGAGGGGCTTTTTTTGGTTCCATCATGGGATCGTTAAACCATATTCTTGTTGCTGATATTATTTGGCTTAAGCGCTATACAGAGCATAGCTATCATGTTGAAGCACTGAACGTTGTAGCAACGATGCCGCTGCCGACAAAACTTGATGCGATGCTGTATGAAGATTTTGCAGCGTTGAGACAGGCAAGAGCTGAAATGGATAAGGTGATTGTTGAATTTGCGGATGAAGTCACTGAGGAGGCGCTTGCTGCCGATTTACACTACAAAAACACACAAGGTAAAACCTTTTCTCGCCAGTTTGGTTTTTTAGTGCATCATTTATTTAATCATCAGACGCACCATAGAGGGCAAATAACGACATTGCTCAGCCAGATTGGTATTGATATGGGAGAAACCGATCTATTAGCTCGGATCCCTACATCATTTGGTTAGTGGTCTAGCTTTACCGCTTCGGTTATGTCTAGTGTTATCAGCAATGAGAAGGGTTATAAAGCTAGACATTAGCTCTACAGGCCTTTAAAAACCGTGTTCGGTAAAGCCTGCTAATAAGAATTTCACTCGCTAACTTTTCATAATAACTCTGAATAGAGCTCCTCTAGCCATTCATGAAGGTCCTCTATCGAGTCAAAATCTTCGTCTGTTAATTCTTCATACTCTGTTAGTGAAATAAGATTTAAGTCTATAACCTCCCGAAGTTGAGCTCTGACTTTAATCAAGTCATAAGGGTAGTCTTCTCCAATGCCGACAGCTCTTCTCAAAATACTGGGGTCATGTCTTTCGACATGACAATAAGTTTTTAAAATGGTTCTTAAAGGATCTTCAAGTTTATTCATCGTATATTTACTTCTTTAGTTCAGGGTATAATGTGTGCAATTTAATGTTACCATCTTCTATTAGATATATAGCTTTGGCGTTTCCGTTTGAAAAATCTGTAACCTCGTATCCAGTGGGGTTTTTCTTGGAACCTAGTCTAGTTATTCCGCGTACCGCATTTCTGTAGTTAGAGCCAAAAATATCTTCAAGTGGTATTTATGCGCTCCTGTTTATTCCTTTAAAACGATGTTATTGAGCGAATTAAGAAAGCTTCGTCCCCCATCACACCGACTCCTCAAACCACAAGCTGATATAATATAGCGTTGTGGGAGTCGGTTTATCCGCCGAGAAGTTGTGCTTTTCTGGTGTGGTGTTGGTGTCGTCTAGGCGTTTTACCGTGGCTTGCATGTCTTCGATAGCGGCGTCTGGAAGCTGTAGGTCGTAGTGCCAGCTGGTAGATATGTCATCAAGTGAATCGCGTAGGCCTTTGACGGTGTTTTTAACTTCCGTGGCGGATTGTTTTCCGAGGTCTTGCCAGTTGATGTCTCTCCAGTATTTTTTTAAGGTAACTTTGACTATGGTTATGATGCGTCTTGGGCCTCTATTTATGGCTTTGTCTTATCACTGCATACCATCTCAGTAGAGTAGTTAAAGATTAACAACCGTGGTTTCTCTAATTAAAAATGTAAACGAAAGCAGCAGAAGAAATTTGGTGGAGAAATGTAGGCTAGGAAGATGGTTGAACCTAGCCTGGCGACACCTTTGTATTTAAAGGACTTAAAAAGGTGCTATTGGTTATGGGGTAATTGGTTAGATAGCGCGACGATATCAGCCATAACACGTTTCTCTCCAAGATCAGCTAGGAAAGCTAAATGTTCCGTGGCTTTTACCTTTTGGAGATTCTCAAGTTTAGGTTCGCCACCAAGGGCAAGAGCTGGCACAAAGCCATAGATCTCTCCATTTTCAAGAGGGCCTAGCTTTTCGACAGCACGTTCAAAAAGAGGTTTTTCATTGTGATCTTTTAGATCAATTTCGGTGCTCATTTTTGTTGAGAAAAATAAGTCCAAAGTTAGCTCCTCACCATTTTCTAAGTAATCATCGTTACTAAAATTAGGAAATATCATGCAGTAGGGAGAAGTGATTTTCAGGCAATTACCCGAGTTTTTACCCCAAATATACATTTTTCCAAACGCATCTATTGCAATGACATAGAAACTATCTACACCGTCATTTTGCAT